>JAWKQB010000003.1:900000-1172180 GCA_041390365.1 Syntrophotaleaceae bacterium
CCAGGCTGCTGCAGAAAATGGACGTCCCCCCGGCCAACTTTGCCACTGCAGTCAGCAAGGAGCTCGACCGGCGTCCCAGCGTTTCCGGGCCAGGCGTAGAAGCCGGCAAGATCTATGTCACCCAGCGATTCAACCGGCTCTTGTTGCAGGCGGAGGAGGAAGCCCGGCATCTGCGGGATGAATACATCTCCGTCGAACATCTCCTGCTGGCGCTGTCGCAGGAAGGGGAGGTAACAGCTTCCGGAAAGCTGTTCCGGCAGTTCAATATAACCCGAGACCGGCTCCTGGGGGTCCTTAACGAGGTGCGCGGACATCAGAGGGTGACCAGTGCCGATCCCGAGAGCACTTATGAAGCTCTCGAAAAGTATGGCCGGGATTTGGTCCAGGAAGTTCAGAAAGGGCGCCTAGACCCGGTTATCGGCCGCGATTCGGAAATTCGGCGCGTGGTTCGCATCCTGTCCAGGAAAACCAAAAATAATCCGGTTCTGATCGGTGAGCCGGGGGTCGGCAAAACGGCGATCGTCGAAGGTCTGGCCCATCGTATCGTGCGCGGAGACGTGCCCGAAGGGCTGCGCAACAAGACCATTTTCGCCCTCGACATGGGCTCACTTGTTGCCGGTGCCAAGTATCGGGGCGAGTTCGAGGAACGGCTCAAGGCGGTACTGAACGAGATCAAGGCGGCCGAGGGGCGGATTCTGCTGTTTATCGACGAACTGCATACCATCGTCGGGGCCGGCAAGGCCGAGGGGTCGATGGACGCCGGCAACATGCTCAAGCCGATGCTGGCCCGGGGCGAACTGCACTGCATCGGCGCCACCACCCTGGATGAATACCGCAAGTATATTGAAAAGGATGCCGCGCTGGAGCGGCGGTTTCAGCCGGTACTGGTTGATCAGCCGACCGTGGAGGATACCATCAGTATCCTGCGCGGGCTCAAGGAACGCTTCGAGGTGTTCCACGGCGTCCGGATTCAGGACAACTCTTTGGTGGCAGCGGCGACCCTGAGCCATCGGTATATCAGCGATCGCTTCCTGCCCGACAAGGCCATCGACCTCGTGGATGAAGCCTGCGCCATGATCCGCACGGAGATCGACTCGCTTCCCAGCGAACTCGATGAAGTCACCCGCCGGGTGATGCAGCTTGAAATCGAAGAGGCTGCTCTGAAAAAGGAAAAGGACCGAGCCAGCCTGGAACGGCTGGAAAGCCTGCGAAAGGAACTGGCGGACCTCAAGCATCAGGCGGATGCCCTCAAGGCCCAATGGGATTCGGAAAAAGAGGGCATCCGGAAGGTGCAGGGATTGCGGGAGGAGATCGAGCGGGTGCGGCAGGAAATATCCGTCGCCGAGCGTAATTACGATCTGAACCGGGCCGCCGAATTGCGGCACGGCCGGCTGCCGGAGCTGGAAAAGACCCTCAGGGAAGAGGAAGTGCACCTTGAGTCGGATCAGCAGGGCAGCCGGTTGCTGCGGGAGGAAGTGACCGAAGAGGAGATCGCCGACATCGTTTCCCGCTGGACCGGAATTCCCGTCACTCGGCTGGTTGAGGGAGAGCGGGAAAAGCTGCTCAAACTCGACCAGGTGCTGCACCGTCGCGTGATTGGCCAGGATGAGGCGGTGAGGCTGGTGGCCGATGCCGTTATCCGCGCCCGCGCCGGGATCAAAGACCCGCGCCGTCCGATCGGTTCCTTCATCTTCCTCGGCCCTACCGGGGTGGGCAAGACCGAACTGGCCCGCACCCTGGCGGAAGCCCTGTTCGACAGTGAAGACAACATGGTCCGCATCGACATGTCGGAATACATGGAGAAACATACTGTCAGCCGTCTGATCGGCGCTCCTCCCGGCTACGTCGGCTATGAGGAGGGCGGTCAGCTGACAGAAGCGGTGCGGCGGAAACCCTACTCGGTCATCCTCTTCGACGAGATCGAAAAGGCCCATCAGGATGTCTTCAACGTGCTGCTGCAGATCCTCGATGACGGACGGGTGACCGACGCCCAGGGGAGGACCGTCGATTTCAAGAACACGGTCATTATTCTCACCTCCAACATCGGTTCCCAGTATCTGCTGACCGGGTTGAACGATCAGGGCGAAATCGCCGAAAGTGCTTCCAAGGCGGTGATGGGGGAACTGCGTCGCCATTTCCGTCCGGAATTTCTCAACCGGGTGGACGATATCGTTCTGTTCAAGCCGCTGACCCGGGAAGAGATCAAGGCCATCATCGATCTGCAGGTGCTCGACCTGCGCAAACGGCTGGCCACACGGCGAATCAGCCTGGCGATCACCGACAATGCCCGGGACCTCATTGCCAGGGAGGCTTATGATCCCGTTTACGGTGCCCGGCCTCTGAAGCGATATCTGCAGCACGAACTGGAAACCCGGATCGGCCGTTCGCTCATCGGTGGTGAAATCAGGGAAGGTTCCGCCATCACTGTGGATGCCGGAGCCGATGGACTTGTCGTCCACTCCGAAACGCCTTCCGAAAGCCATGGGGAGACGGTTGAACGGTAACAGAGCCGATGCGCACAATAAGGATGATCCCCGGAGCCGTTTTTTGTCGAAAACCTCAAAAATTCGACCGGCTTCGGGGAATTTGTTTTTGAATATTGATCCTTTTTTATGTTAGCATTGCCCCGGATTGACTCCGTCGACTGATTTCCTTTCGGAAGGTGAAGATGCAACGGCGCAAGCGATTTGGCGAAATATTGATGGATGCTCAGGTGCTGAACGAGGCCACACTGGAAAAAGCACTGGAAAAGCAGAAGGCGACCGGAAAGAGACTCGGCGAGGTGCTGGAGGAGATGGGCATCATCAGCGATCGGGATGTGGTGCTCATTCTGGCGAAACAATTCAACTGCAAAACGGTCAGCAATATCAGCAAGCATCCCTTCACCGAGGACGTTCTCGGCCTTATCGATTACCAGACCGCTCAGAACAGGGGGATTTTCCCCTTGAAAGTCGAGGGGAAATCCCTCCACCTGGCCATAACCAATCCCCTCGACCTGGAAACTCTCGACACCGTTTCCTTTAAGACGGGCATGAGGGTCATTCCCTATCTCACGACTCCGGCGGAGGTACGGGATGCGATCAGCAAGCATTATCAGAAAGTCACTCTTCCGAAAGACAAAGCCGATCCGACGGTCATGCTGGTGGATGATCAGGAACTCTGGCTCGGCTCCTTCCAGGCCAAACTGAAAAAGGAAGGGATACGGAGTATCCACTTTTCCTGCCCCTCCCTTGCTCTGGGCAGCATACTTAGGGAACCTCCCCATCTGATTCTTCTCGATACCGCAATCAGCGGG
Organism: Syntrophotaleaceae bacterium; assembly: GCA_041390365.1. Taxonomy (NCBI): domain Bacteria; kingdom Pseudomonadati; phylum Thermodesulfobacteriota; class Desulfuromonadia; order Desulfuromonadales; family Syntrophotaleaceae; species Syntrophotaleaceae bacterium. The sequence continues at coordinate 903,296 of JAWKQB010000003.1, forward strand.
CCTGGCGGTATGGACGGATTCGAGCTGTTTCGTCTGCTGCAGGCCAACAGTGTCATTCGAGATATCCCCGTCATTGCCCTTTCAGACAAATCATCCGCTGAAGAGGAAGTTCGCCTTCTGGACGCCGGATTCTTCGATTTCGTCGCGAAACCGGCCAACTCCGTTCGCCTGCTGGCCCGGGTTAAACGTGCTCTGAAACTGGCCTACGGCAAGGAAAAGATCACCTGGGCCTGAGTACTCAGTGAAGGTTTAGAAAATAAGGTTGTGATAAATCCGTTTTCAGGCAAAAAATGATTGCCATCCCTGCCGTAAACGGTATAATGTTACAAAAACAGTCATAATTAATTTAGAAGCCGTTATGGCTTTGGGAAGGAGTTGCGATGCGCATAGACATCATTTGCAAACCGGATTCCAACGGAAGTTGTGAGCGCACTCTCGACAACGTTCGCGAAGCGGTTTCGGAGATGGGCGTGAAAGCGGAGGTGCATCTGTACCGGGATTTGCGCAAAATGATCGACAATCGGGTGTATGTCTCTCCGGCACTCATGGTCGACGATCTGCTTCGGATCGCCGGAAGGGTCCCTGATGTCGTGGAAATCAAAAAGTTTATCTGTGAAAGACCACGATATGTCAAAAGAGTGAAAGAAGTTGTCGTCTGATCCTGGCATCGGCGCAACTGTAAAAAAGGGGCGCTGGGAAAAGGTCTGCGTTGGCAGGCCGATTCCAGTGCCCCTCTTGTTTCTGTGCGATATCTGTCTATCCGTTCGAGCCGCTTTTAGCTTTTACCTTGATTTTGGGTTTGCCGTTTTCGCTGACCACCCGAAACTCAATCTCCTTGCCCCCATACTTGTCTTTGAGAGCTTCCCGTTGCCTGTCCAGAAATGCTGAAAATTTTTGCCTGTCGGGAAGAGGTTCGGCAAGAGCGCATTCGGCGTGAGCCTGCAACAGCTGCTGGTAGACGGTTTCGACTTCATCCTGCGGTTTCTGCTGATCGGAAGCAACCCGAGCAGGACCGGCCTTGGCCAGATGGCGACTGTATCGTCCCTCGTCCATCAGTCGCATGATCCGGTCCCAGTGGGTCGCATAGGAAAAAAAGCGGGCCGACAGGCTTTCGTAGCGGAATCGCAGGTCTGTCTGGATGATGCGCCGGTTGGCAATGCGGCGCAGCCTCCGATAGAGGTTGTCCCGGCCTTTCAGCGGGGCGCGCTTCTCCTCTCCCGCAAAATATTTTTCATACTGGATTTCCAGCTCCCGCAACTGCTGCGCGATCAGATCCAGTTCCTTCAGAATGGTTTTCCGCTCCTGCATGCGCGCCTCCAAGAATAAGCTATTATTACTCAGATCCTGCTTTATTTGTAAAGATCAATTTAATCCGAGCAGGCGGCGAAGGTTGTACCTTTTTTATCAGCCTTGACCCAACCAGGGCTTTTCGCCATAATCCGGTGGATGTTTTTGGTGGGTAAGTATGGGCCAATGATGGCGCCGGGCAGCAGCTCTCGGGCGGGCCTGATGAGCGCATGAATTTCAGCTTAAAGAGGGGAGTCCCATGGAACAGCACAAACTCGCTGCAGTCATTCTGGCCGCCGGCAAAGGGACGCGGATGAAGTCGGAGCGCCCAAAAGTCGTGCACCAGGTCAACGGCAGGCCGGTGGTAAGCTATCCGGTTCGCCTTGCCCGGACATTGGGGTGCGATCCTACCGTTCTGGTCGTAGGGCATGGGGCAGAGGATGTGCAGGGTTGCCTGACGAATGAAACTGTTCAATTTGCGCTGCAGCCCGAACAACTTGGAACGGGTCATGCATTGCTGTGTGCGAAGGAAAGACTCAAGGGTTTTTCGGGAACGGTGCTGCTGCTGTGCGGGGATGTCCCCTTGCTGAAGGAGGAGACGCTTTCCCGGCTGGTGAGGTATCATCAGGAGCAGGGAACGGCGGCCACGGTACTGACGGCGGAAGCAGCCGAGCCTTTCGGGTACGGACGGATTCTGCGAGAGGATGGTGAGGTCACCGGCATCGTCGAGGAACGGGACGCGACCGAGGAGCAGAAGGCCATCAGAGAAATCAATACCGGTATTTATACCTTCGAGGCGCCCCTGGTGTTTGAAGCTCTCGAACGCCTGGAGTGCGACAATGCCCAGGGGGAATACTACCTGACCGACGTGCTGCAGGCCATGCGCGCAAGGGGCAGAAAGGTGCAGGCCCTGGTTATGCCAGACATGGAGGAGGCCATGGGGATCAACGACCGGATTCAGCTGGCAAAGGCCGAGGAGGTCATGCGACTGCGCGTCAACGAGGCGCTGATGCGCAACGGGGTCACCCTGATCGATCCCAGAGCCGCCTATATCGAGGATCGGGTCCGGATCGGGGCCGATACCATGATCTACCCCGGCGTCTGTCTCAGCGGCGATACATCCATCGGTCGCAACTGCGTCATCGAACCCCATGTCGTCATCCGCGACTGTGTCATCGGGGATGACGTTCGCATCAAGTCTGGTTCCGTTCTGGAAGGATCCCGGGTCGGCGATCATTCCGATGTCGGTCCCATGGCTCATCTGCGGCCGGGAACCGTTCTGGCGGGGCACAACAAGATCGGTAATTTCGTCGAAACCAAAAAGGCGCTGATCGGAGAAGGATCCAAGGCCAGTCATCTGACCTATATCGGGGATGCCGAACTGGGCGCCAGGGTCAACATCGGCTGCGGCACCATCACCTGCAACTATGACGGGGTCAACAAACACAAGACCGTGATCGGGGATGACGTCTTCGTCGGCAGTGACACCCAGTTCGTGGCACCGGTGAAAATCGGCCGTAACAGCCTCATCGGTGCCGGATCGACCATTACGAAGGACGTCCCCGAGGATAGCCTGGCTCTTTCCCGGGCGCCGCAGAAAAATATCGAAGGATGGCGACTGCGCCGTCAGGAAAAGAAAAAAGCCGAATAAGGCGCCAATTTTTTGGGTTCAAAACCCATTTGATGGACAGGAAGGGTTAATGCCATGTGCGGTATCGTAGGTTATATCGGCCAACAGGAGGCGACATCCATCATCATTGATGGTCTTCGCAAACTTGAATATAGGGGTTACGATTCGGCCGGAATCGCCATTCTCAACGGCGGCAAAATCGAAATTCGCCGGGCCAAGGGCAAACTGGCCGAACTGGAGAACCTGTTGCTCACAAATCCCCTGCATGGTGTGCACGGAATCGGACACACCCGCTGGGCAACCCACGGGCGCCCTTCCGAAACCAATGCCCACCCTCACTATGCCGGGTCCGTGGCGGTGGTGCACAACGGCATCATTGAAAACTATCTGGAGCTCAAAAATCGCCTGACTCTGCAGGGGCATGTCTTCAGCTCCGAGACCGACACCGAAATCATTGCCCACCTGGTCGATCATCATCTTGAAGAGTGCGGAGATTTCGAGGTTGCGGTGCGCCGTGCCCTGGCCGAGGTGCGGGGTGCCTATGCCGTCGCCATCCTCTGCGAGCAGGATCCGGGAAAACTGATCGCCGCCCGGTTGGGATCTCCCCTGGTGGTCGGGCAGGGGGCGGGAGAATTCTTCGTCGCTTCCGATATTCCCGCCATGCTCTCCCATACCCGGGAAATGATCTTTCTGGATGAAGGGGAAATCGTCATTTTTACCGACAGCACCATGCGGTTCACCGACCTGCAGGGACATGTCCGGGAGAAAACCCCTAAATTCATCACATGGAGCCCCTTGATGGCTGAAAAAGGCGGCTACCGGCATTTCATGCTGAAGGAGATCTACGAACAGCCCCGGGCGATTGCCGATACCCTCGCTGGTCGGATCCTGGACGAACAAGGGGATGTCTACCTCGAAGGGCTCAACCTGACCGACGAGGACTTCTGCGCCCTTGAACGGATCTATATCGTGGCCTGCGGCACCTCCTGGCATGCCGGGCTGGTCGGAAAGTTTCTGATCGAAAAGCTGGCCCGGGTTCCGGTGGAAGTCGACATCGCCAGCGAATACCGCTATCGGGATCCGCTGGTCACCGATCGCACCCTGACCCTTCTCATCAGCCAGAGCGGCGAGACGGCGGACACCCTGGCCGCCTTACGCGAAGCCCGGGGCAAGGGGGGCCGGACCGTGGCCATCTGCAACGTCGTTGAATCCTCCATTGCCCGGGAAAGCGATGGAGTGGTCTACACCCATGCCGGTCCCGAGATCGGCGTCGCTTCCACCAAGGCGTTCACCACCCAGCTGGTCGCGCTTTTCCTGTTCGCCCTGCGCCTCGGGCGGGCCCGCCAGGTGATCGATGCCGATCGCTGCCGGGAGCTGACCGGCGGCCTGCTGACCCTGCCGCGTAAACTGGAAGAAGTGCTCGAGCAGGACGGCGAGATCGAGAAGATCGCCAAAACCTTCATGGGGGCCCGGGATTTCCTCTATCTCGGCCGTGGCAATCAGTATCCCATCGCTCTGGAAGGTGCCCTCAAGCTGAAGGAGATTTCCTACATCCACGCCGAAGGCTATCCCGCCGGCGAGATGAAGCACGGCCCGATCGCCCTCATCGACGAGGATCTTCCGGTGGTGTTCATCTGTACTCACAACTGTGTGCTGGAAAAGGTCGTGTCCAACATGGAGGAGGTACGGGCCCGCAGCGGGCGGGTCATCGCCCTGGCCACCAGGGGCGAGGAAAGCCTGCTCGGCAATGTCGACGCCCTCGTTTCCATTCCCGAGGTTGACGACGAACTGGCCCCGATTCTGACCGCAGTTCCACTGCAGCTGCTGGCGTACCATGTGGCGGTGCTCAAGGGCACCGACGTCGACCAGCCGCGCAACCTGGCCAAGAGCGTGACCGTGGAGTAGGGGCGGGTCTCAGACCCGCCCGAAGAAAGAAACAACAAAGGCCCGCCTGGAAACAGGTCGGGCCTTTTTGCTGAAAAGCTTGTGCAAAAATTTGACAAATCGGCTCAGGGAAAATATCTAGACGGCGAGCCAACTTCCAACCCCTCTTCCTGCGATTTCTTACTATTGACACGCTATAATTAAGCCGTTATTTTGAGCAAAGCCTGATTTCTCGTTACTATTCAATTCCGGTCTCAGCTGGAGGTTGGATGACGGATATCCATGAATCGGCTGGATGCAGTGGATTGCATTCCGCTACCGGAGACGATGCCGCGGAAAGTGTTCCGGATCAGGGAACGTGCGGCCGGCCCGGTGATGACACGTCATCAGACGCCGGTAAAGCCCCTCTGCAAGGTAGGTATCTGTAAGGTCTCCTCAAGGATTATGAGCGGCAACTCTTGGAGCTCCATTGGGCTCGGGGCAGTTGCTCCTCATTGACCTGGATTCCGGCTCCGGCCTTCATAAGCCGGATTTTGCGGGTGGAGAGGTGGCCGCTCATTTCAGCAATGAGGTTTATATTAAACTTGATCCAGGATTTACGGCGCAATTTCGCCGGACGATCCTGACACGGGCGTTTGTGAAGCATCTGGATATGGGAGTCTGAGAAGAGAGGGAATCGTTATGCGAATCGTCTGCTGGGTGTATTGCGGTATGTTCCTGTTTTTCAGTTTTTTTTCTGGTGTATGCGCGGCTGGTGCCGATCAGGTCAACCTGCTTTCGCTGCAGGAAGGGGCGTTGCCGGTGAAAGTTCCTTCTTCGTATGGAGGGTGGGAACCCGAGAGTATGCTGGACGAGAGCTCCGAGACCGGTTGGGCGTGTGAAAGCGGCAAGATCAACGGTAATGTTTTTGTCTTCGAAATGCCGGAAGCGGCGACACTCGAACGGTTCGAGTTCGATACGGCCGCAATCGATACGGAAAAGTCCGGCGCCAAAGACATTCTCGTGGAGGTCTCCGCAACCTCAGTCCAGGGTGGTTTCAAACCGGTACTGAAGGCTACCTTGGCCGAAAAGGCCGACGCACAGATTTTCCCGGCCACTCACAAAGAGCCGGCACGCTGGGTGCGGCTGACCATCCATAACAATTACGGCAGCGAGGAGTATACCGAACTGTTCGCCTTCCGCGGTTTTGGTGAAAAACCGGTTCCCAAATTTCAGGACAAAATTTCAGGTACTTACGACAGCAGCTATTCCCAGTTCCATGTCCTGCAGCAGGGGACGGCCCTTTCTGGCTGCTACGAATATGGCGAAGGTCTCATGGAGGGGGCCATCGAGGGCCGTGTGATGAAGCTGACCTGGCGTGAAGGCGAAAACTACGGTCCGGCGGTGATGGTTTTTGCACCTGACGGCAAATCGTTCAAAGGATATTACTGGCGTGAGGGAAGTGAAAAGGGTGCGCCTTCCGGAAACTGGGATGGCAAGAAGGTGAGCGCCGTTGTGGGCGGGTGCCCCCACTGGGCCGGGTCGGTGGGCGGTGAACTGGAGAAGAAACTCGGTTCCGAGAAGCGCGCCCGGCTATATGGGATTCTATTCGATTTCAATTCAGCCAACATCCGCCCCGAGTCCAAACCCGTGCTGGACGAAGTCCTGGCGGTGTTGAAAAATGAACCCGATTGGGTCCTGACTGTCGAAGGGCATACCGATGCCATCGGCTCGGAGGTCCAGAACCAGAACCTTTCCTTGAAGCGGGCCGTGGCGGTCAAGTTGTACCTGGTGGGCGCCGGTATCGATGCGGCGAGGCTCAAAACGGCCGGTTTCGGCGAATCACAACCAGTAGCCGACAACACCACCGAGTTGGGGCGCGCCCAGAACCGGCGGGTGGAACTGGTCCGCGAATAGGAAGGGGAGTACAAGCGAGGCATTAGGGAAGCGTCCGGGGTGGGCCGCACAGGCGGACGGACAGTGATTTTGCCATCCGGTTTGCCAACAGGGCCCTCGGACGGATTGAAAGGGGAGGCGGTATGCAAATGAAACCGGTAAAAAATTTAAAAATATTCTTATTGCTCGCGCTGCTCGGTTTATGGGTCCCTATGGTTGTCGCCGACGGCAATGAACGTCCGGCAAGCCAGGGTGAAAAGAATTTTCACAATTCCGTGATCAAAACTTTAGCGCAAGCCGTTCCCTCGGGGCCGGTGGGTTGGACCCAGACGAACGACACCACCCAAATCAAGGAATTGGAGAGAGTAGGGGTCGGCTCGGAAAAATACCCGTTCCAAATTTATTATCGCATTGCATGGAAGAATACCAACGCCATCTACGAGGCAGAAGACAAATTGCAGCTGGAATTGGCGAAACATACCGCTCCCGATCCTGAATTGAAAGCATTAAATGCTCAGAGTAATGAGCTTATCGCTCAGTATGGGCAAGCCTTAGAGCAAAAAAACAACGCCGAGGCGAACCGCATTAACATGGAGATGGAGGCCCTCAGCCAGAAAATGCAGGCCATCAACGCCCGACTCGACAAGGAAATGGAGGCTGTTCTTATCAAAATGGCGCCTCATGATGTCGAGGTAAAGATTGTCCTCAACGCCAATGTGACCTCCGAAGGTATATATGAAGAGGATTTCAAACCGGCGGCGTCTATCGCCGGAGGCCTGACTTACCGCAGCGCAGGGGTTTATGATCCAGCTAACGGATGGAGTGAAGGGACGACCTTTGTTTTTCTAGGCAGGGGCTGGAGATTAAATGGAAATTATATGGAGACCACCTTCAATAAATCACTCCCCCATACCGTGGTACAGACCATCGTCGTCAAAATTCAAGCTGATCCCGACCGGACCCCGGGGATTATCCAACAGATAGACTGGGATGCTTTGAAAAAGATGGTTACAAACTAAAAGTTTATAAAGGAGGAGAGAGCCGATTGGGGATCTCAATCCGGCCCCTTCAACCAACTTTATGGATTGGGGAACATTTGCCGGAACCCCAAAGGACAAGAATCTGAGCGGGAAAAGGAAGATGCGATTGTATAAACCGGAAATTGACGAAGAAGCCAGAGCGGAAATCGAGTTCGATCTTTCACGCAGGTGAGATACGCAGGCTAATTCCTCCGGCATGACAAACAAAAATAAAAGGCCCGCCTGAAACTGGTCGGGCCTTTTTGCTGTCTTTCAGATAAGAGGCTTCGTTTTTTAGGAGAAGTAAGTGAAAACTCTTTTAAAGCAATGAGTTAATCGAATAATGCCTGGAAAAAAATTATCGTCCGGTATAGGATGCAAGCTTCATTAGAAGGAAAAGGCAGAACATGAAAAAAACGAACGTTAAGGATGATGTTTTTTCCGGTTTTGACTCCTGGAGGGTTTTTTTATATGCCGCACTCGCGGCGATACTGTTGCTGGTCTTCCTGGCGACCTCTCCCGTGAGTTTTACGACGATTTTTCTTGTCATAACGGCCGTCGGCCTGTTCGTTTTTTTTGTCTGGAACCAACGCGCCCTCTCTCTGCGAAGTCGGCAACTGCTTGAAAGTGAAAAGAGATACAGGCTTCTGATCGAACACAGCATTTCGGCCATTGCGGTCCACGAAATGATCCTGGACAGGGACGGCAGGCCGGAGGACTATGTTTTCCTCAGCGCCAATCCAGCTTTCGAGACCCATACCGGACTGAAAGTCGTCGACATACTTGGCCGACGCGTTACCGAAGTCCTGCCGGGTATCGAGAAGACACATACCCTGGAGACCTACGGGAGGGTGGTTCTTACCAGACAATCGATCAGCTTTGAAGAATATTCCGAGCTGCTGGGCAGATATTTCCTGGTTCACGCCTATCCCCTGGGAGAACTATGCTTTGCCACGGTGTTTACCGACATCACCGAGTCCAGGCGGGCCGAGCAGGAGATTCATCGCCAGAACAGCCTCATCACCTCCCTGCTGGACTCCATTCCCGACCTGATCTTCTTCAAGGATACCCAGGGCATCTATCTGGGCTGCAATCCCCAATTCGCCGAATTTGTCGGAAGGCCGAAGGAAGAGATTGTCGGAAAAACGGACTTCGACCTGTTCGACAAGGAGCTTGCGGAGTTTTTCCGGGAGAACGACAGGCGCATGCTGGAGCTGCGCTCTCATCGCCAGAATGAGGAATGGGTCAACTACCCGGACGGGCGCCGGGTGCTCCTGGATACCCTGAAAACCCCCTACTGGGGCCCGGACGGGGAGTTGATCGGTATCATCGGAGTCAGTCGCGACAACACCGCCCGCAAGCAGGCCGAAGAAGCACTGGAAAAGCGAATCGTTGCGCTGACGCGACCACTGGACGATACCACCGGAGTCACCTTCGAGGATCTGTTCAGTGTGAAGGAGATCCAGCAGTTGCAGGACGATTTCGCCCATGCTGCCGGCGTTGCCTCCATCATCACCCACCCCGACGGCACTCCCATTACGGCACCGAGCAACTTCTGCCGCCTGTGCAAAGACATTATCTGCAAAACAGCCAAGGGCCGAGCCATCTGCTGGCGCTCCAATGCCCTGTTGGGACAGCCCTCCAACCCGGGTCCGACCATACACAAGTGCCAAGGGGCCCTATTGTGGGAGGCGGGCTCGGCTCTCTCCGTAGGGGGACGCCACATCGCCAACTGGCTGGTCGGTCAGGTTCGGGATGTCACCCATGATGAAGAACAGATTCGCACTTATGCCCGGGAAATAGGGGCGGATGAAACCGCCACCGTCGAGGCCTTTCGAGAAGTGCCTTCCATGTCCCGCAACCAGTTCGAGAGGGTCGCACAAGCCCTGTATTCGGTGGCCAGGCAGTTGTCCAATTCGGCCTATCAGAATGTTCAGCAGGCCCGTTTCATAACCGAGCAGAAGAAATCGCAAAGGGAAATTTCCTATCTCGCCCATCATGATCAGCTGACCGGATTAGCGAATCGCCTGCTTTTCGCCGAGCGGTTTGAGCAGGAGGCAAAGCACGCCCTGCGTGCCCAAAAATGCCTTGCCATTTGCCTGCTTGATCTGGATAGCTTCAAGGCAGTCAACGACCTGCATGGACATCAGGCCGGCGATCGTCTGCTCTGTGAAGTGGCCAAGCGGCTTACCGACTCCGTACGGGCTACCGACCTGGTGTGCCGGATGGGAGGCGACGAATTCCTCATCCTGTTTACCGATCTGAAGGAAGCCGACGCGGTTAAAACACTTGTCAGGAAGGTCATGGCCTGTTTTACATCGGCATACTTGCTTGAAAACCATGTCCATTCAGTTTCGGCCAGTATGGGAGTCGCTGTTTTCCCCGAGGACGGCCGGGACCTGGCCACCCTCTTCAAACATGCCGATGCCGCCATGTATTTTGCCAAGGATTCAGGCCGCAACAATATCCAGTTTTTTCATGAGGAAATCAGCCAGAGGGTGCAGACTCGTCTCGAGCTCGAGAGGGAGCTGCGCAAGGCCCTGCAGGACGGGCATCTGGAATTGCACTACCAGCCCATCTGGCAGATGGCGGAAAAGCGCATGGTCGGAATGGAGGCCCTGCTGCGCTGGCCGCATCCCGAAAAAGGGATGATCTCTCCCTGCAGGTTTATCCCCGTCGCCGAGCAGTCGAACCTCATCCTCCTTTTGGGGGAGTGGGTCCTGCAAACGGCCTGCAGGGAGATGGCGGATTGGAGGGAAAAGGGGATGCCGATCCTGCCGGTTTCTGTTAATGTCTCCGCTCGCCAGCTTTTCCAGGAGGATTTTGCGATCTTTGTGAGAAACCTGCTCACAGAACACAATCTGTCCCCCGGTAATCTGACCCTGGAGGTGACGGAAAGCATATTCCTGGAAAAACAGACAACGGTCGAGGAGGTCATGAATAATATCAAAGGGATCGGAGTCGGACTGGCCCTGGATGATTTCGGTACCGGGTATTCCAGCCTGAGCTACCTCAGCCGATTCCGCATAGACAAACTGAAAATCGATCGCTCCTTCATAGAACACATCTGCCGGGACGAACAGGATGCGATCCTGGCCTCCGCCATTATTCATATGGCACAGAACCTCGGCATGCAAGTCATTGCCGAGGGCGTGGAAAATGCCGACCAGGAACGGTTTTTGGCAGAGCAGGGATGCGACCTGGCTCAGGGGTTTTTCTACTGCAGACCAAAGCCTCTGGCAGTGATACAGGAGATGTTCGAAAACGATCGAATTGCCTGATCTCCATGATATGGCCTCCTGCACCGCCAACTGTCTGGCGCCCGGTGGCCTCGCTGGCCGGCCATTTACGGAAGAGGCGCTGGTCTCACAGGAGTTTTTCGGCGATCCCCATTCGGCCATTGTCGACGCTTCCTCCACCTTGATGTTAAGTCGACCCATAGTCAAAGTTTTGGCATGGTAAGACAATAAATAGGACTTTTCGGCACGCCTAATCGATCTGTCCAGGCATCTGATCGAACCCGATCTTTAAGCATTTACACCCCTGCGCGACGGCTCTTTTTCTTGCAGGCGGCATTGATTACGGGTACCAGAGCATCGGCAGGAAGAGACATAAAGTTCGGGCATTATCCTCAGGTATGATAGTTGCAAAATCGTCTTGAAGGGTTATCGGGAATAAAATATTGACCAGCCGAAGCATGGCAGAGCGAGCGGGCAAAGTCACACTTGTTATATGCGATAAAAAAATGACTGAACAACAGAAACTCTTTTGCGCATCCAATTTCACCCAGACAGAAATTCAGCTGATCCTGGAGGCTTTTGAGGATATTTCCTCGGCCGGCCTGCAGCATTCGCGTTGGCCTTTGCCCGCCATCGCCAAAAAGGTTTTTCAGGCCATGAAGGGAAAAAACCTGGATTGGAAATGGAAGATCTGGAACAGTGTCGTCATGAGCAAAATCTATCGAATGTCCGAGGTCGAGACCCAAACGCTCAAGGACTTTCTTGTCGAATATAAAGAGGCCAGCGAAGACCAGAGGGAGCAGGCCCTGAAATTGTTTTCCAACCTGGGCGGAGATTTCAAACATTACCGCCTGACGGTACAATCTTCGGGAAGTTGAAAAATTTCCGCGCCACCTGATTCTACGAGTCCCGACATATCTCCCTCTGCACGATCTGCAACATTGCTTGCTTGTGCAAGAATTCTTGCTTTTGGCTTTTTCCAGGGTAATGCAGAAGTGAAAAACCATGTCATTTCAACATGATTTTTTCATTTTCTTCTCGCCTGCCTGCTTCCGCTCGCCCTGATTAGAAACTTGGTTGCCCAAATCCTTTCACCCCCCAGCATGCCGTCCGTTTCCTCTTTCATTTCTTAACATTCCGAAATGTCATTGGTTTTTCCCGGGATGACGCCTTGGCACAATAACTGCCCTGCTTATTGTCGACGGAAACCGTTTCCGTGCAATGATCCATCGCTCCCGCTTGACGGGACATACCAACCGCTACCCGGAAGGAGGAAATCATGTCAATGCCGTTGACCGTAGCCAGATTTCTGATGCCCCCTATATCGCTGATAGGGTGTGGAGCCTCAAAAACCACGGGTGATTACTTGAAAAAGTTCGGTGGCAAAAAGGCTCTGATCGTCACCGATAAGGGGCTGGAAAAAATCGGCGTGGCGGACCAGATCAAGAAGAACATCGAAGAGGCAGGACTTCAGGCGCTCATTTATCCTGGTGCCGAACCCAACCCGACCGATCTGAATGTGGCCGGGGGGGTGAAGGTCTACCAGGAAAACGGCTGCGACGCCATCGTATCCCTCGGCGGTGGCAGCTCCCACGACTGCGGCAAGGCGATCGGGATCGTTGTGACCAATGGCGGGAAAATCCATGATTACAAAGGCTTCGACACGGTCACCAAGCCGATGCCCCCCTTCATCGCCATCAACACTACGGCCGGTACGGGAAGCGAGGTAACGCCTGCGGCGGTCATCACCAACACGGGCAACAACGTAAAAATGGTGGTCTGGAGCATCAATGTCTCGGTCAACGTGGCGATCGATGACCCCGAACTGATGACCGGCATGCCCCCTGCTCTCACTGCCGCAACGGGCATGGATGCTCTCACACACGCGGTGGAGGCCTATGTTTCCATCGGCCACAACCCGAAAGCCGATGCACTGGCCCTCAAGGCTGTCGAGCTGATCTCCCAGTATCTGCGCAAGGCGGTCGCTTTCGGCCAGGATATTGAGGCACGGACCGGCATGGCGTATGCGGAGTATCTCGCTGGAGAAGCCTTTTCCAGTGCGGGTCTCGGCATTGCCCACTCTCTCGCCCATCAGCCCGGCAGCTTTATCGGCCTGCCCCACGGCGTCTGCAATGCCATCTTCCTGCCGCTGGTCTGCGAATTCAATATGAACGCCTGCCTGGAAAGGTATGCGGATGTTGCCAAAGCCATGGGGGAAAAGATCGACGGCTTGACCGTTCGTGAAGCCGCGCTCAAGGGAATAGCGGCCATCCGCACCCTGTCGGCCGATATCGGCATCCCCTCCGGGCTTGCCGAGTTGGGCATGAAGGAATCAGATATCCCCAACATGGCCGAATGGGCCATGAAGGAGGTCTGCACCCCCACCAACCCGCGGGTCACAACCGTGAAGGATATGATCGATCTTTATAAGAAGGCGATGTAACTCTTCCGTTCGGCGGGGCTTCCACAGGGGGCGCCCCGCCAGGATTGCTGCCATGAGAAGGTTTTCAGTCGGGACGGGAATGGAGGCAACCTTGATGAAGAGGCTTGGCGCGGTCGTGATGTTGTTGCTGGGACTGTCCTTTGGCGGTCCCTCATGGGGTGCGGATCCTCGGGATTATATTCCCTTGCCGCCCAAAACTTTTCTGTTCGTCACCTATCTGCAGCATATTTCAGGACACCGTTTCAAAATTGACGATGAAGTTATTTCCGACGATTTCAATCTCAGCCAGAATATCGTCATTTTTCGTCCGGTTTATTACACGACACTCGGACCTTTCGTCATTGATCCCCAGTGCCTGATCATCGCCGGGGAGGCCGAGCTCGACGGGGATCTGATTTCCGATACCTCGACCCAAGGCATCGCCGACCCTGTTGTGCTCATGACCACCTGGTTCATCAATCGGCCGGAAGACAAGCTCTGGCTGGGATGGACGCCCTATGTCACCGTGCCGATCGGTGAATACGACAAGAAGCGGGCGCTCAATCTGGGCTCCAACCGATGGGCATTGAAAAACGAACTCGGCATGATCAAGGGCTTCGGCAAGTTCTACCTGGATCTGATCGGTAATGTGACCATCTTCGGCGACAACGACGATTTCTGGACCGGGACGGACACAGTGACCCTGGAACAGGATGCACTTTTCGGCGCAGAAGTCCATCTGAGTTATGACATCAGTCCGCGCTGGTGGATCGGTTTGAGCTATTTCTACTCTAACGGCGGGGAAACGGAAGTTGATGGCATCGACCAGAATGACGACCAGGACAACCATGCGCTCATGTTCACCTCCGCCTTTGGCATCGGTGACCATTACCAGCTGTTGCTGCAGTACCGGGACGATTTCGGGGTCAAAAGCGGAGTCGAAACCAAAGCCATCCAGGTACGGTTCGCCTATTTCTTCTGATTGATTTAAAAACAGTATTATTTCACTTACAGGATTGCCGAACGAGAGATCATTCAAAGGAGTTTTCGATGAGAAGAATCGGGTATCTTGCAGTGCTGGCCCTGATAGCAGCCATCGTGGCCCTGGCTGCCTGCAACGGACCACGCCATCTTAAAAAAGGCGAGTCCCTGATCTGTCCGTCGTGTGGTGCCGAATTTACCTTGGAAGAGGCCCAAAAATACAAGGAGAACCAGCAGCAAAGATGATTGGGCGAGAGCCGATGAGGGGTGTTTTCTCTTTCAGCGAGGGGAAAACAGGTAGATCCATATTTGTCCTCCTTGAAATCAGGTTTTCAAGGAGGACATTTTTCCTGCAAAAGTTTGAACAGGCCGAAATGTCGGCGATGGGGAGTTGTTTCAGTAACTTCTCAGTTTGAATCTCAGCCACTGCAGGGCGATGATCGTGGAGGCGTTGATGATGCGGCCTTCGTCGAGGGCGGCGAAGGCATCTCCTGTCGGCAGGACCCGGACCATGATGTCCTCGCCTTCCTCCTCCACGCCGTGCACCATGCCGTCCATACCGGTCGAATCGATCTCGGCGAAGAAGAGTTCGATCTGTTCCGAACAGCCCCCCGGACTCAGATAGCAACGGCAGATCGGGATCAGCCGCTCCGGTGCCCGCCCGGCCTCTTCCAGGCATTCCCGCAGGGCGACGTCCGTTGCCGATTCCCCTTCCTTGACCATCCCGGCTACAATTTCCAGCATCCAGGGTCCCAGTTCATCCGTCAACGCCCCGACCCTGAACTGCTCCAGAAGCACGACCGCGTCCCTGTCCGGGTCGTAGAGCAAAACTCCCGCCGCATGCCCGCGCTCGGCCAGTTCCCTTGTCAAGGGCGGGCTCCAGCCGCCGTTGAAAAGTCGGTGTCGGAGGCCGAGGGTGCGGATTCGGAAGAATCCACTGTAACTTTTGTGGTTTTCCAGGATTTCGAAATCTTCTATGCCAAACAGATCAAATTTTTTCACTTTTCCTCCTGACTGCGGCGGCCGGGTCGTTTCCGAAAACGACGATTGGCAAAATATCATACTCGTCCGTTACGAAAAAACTTGTTTTTCCGGAAAATATCTGTAATATGCGTCGATCGGCTTCAACGCTCCCCGATGAGAACCTACGCTGACGAACGGTTTATCGCTTTCTCGGCGCCCTTCATCGATCTCTGACCCCCCTGCATCCAAAATTGCTGCAGCTTTTCAGGTTGGCGACAGGCGTTCATGCCCGACCTGTTGTGCTGTGACCGTCTTTGCCGGAGACACTGTTTGTCCCCGCCGTTCACATGCCCCATCAGTCCTGTATCCGTTCGAATTGTCAGGGAGAAGACATCCTTTTCCCATGGGCGAGTGCGTCCGGACAATCAGGGCAAGGAATATTTATGACTTTTGCAGAACTCAATCTCTCCGCTCCCCTCAACAAGGCCCTGTCCGTTTGCGGTTTCACCGCTCCGACGCCGATCCAGGCGCAGGCGATCCCTCCGGCGCTGGCCGGCAGGGACCTGATCGCCACCGCCCAGACCGGCACCGGCAAAACCGCCGCTTTCATGCTGCCGGCCCTGGAACGGCTGCAGCAGCGGGGCAAAAACGGCAAGGGCGCTCCGCGGGTCCTGGTGCTGGCGCCGACCCGTGAGCTGGCCGGCCAGGTCCTCGACGCCACCCGCAGCTTCGGCCGTTTCCTGAAGTTTACCAGTGCTTCACTGCTGGGAGGGATGTCTTATCAGGGGCAGTTCCAGGCCCTGGGCAAGCCCCTCGACCTGGTGGTCGCGACCCCCGGTCGCCTGATCGATCACCTGGACCGGGGCAGCATCGACCTGTCCCGGGTGGAGGTGCTGGTGCTGGACGAGGCCGACCGGATGCTCGACATGGGCTTCAAGGAGGATGTGGAGAAGATCACCGCCGCCACCCCCGCCGGCCGGCAGACCCTGCTGTTTACCGCGACCATGGACCGGGCCATGACCGAACTGGCCATGGGACTGCTCAAGGACCCGGTGCGCATTGCCGTCGCCCAGGAAAAGATCACGGCCGAGAACATCGAGCATCGCCTCCACGTGGCCGACAACCTTCAGCACAAGCAGCGCCTGCTGCACCATCTGGCGGCCGATGCCGAGCTGCGTCAGGCAATCATCTTTTCCGCCACCAAGCGCAATGCCGACACCCTGGCCCGCGAGCTTTCCTTGCAGGGGCACCGTACCGCGGCCCTGCACGGGGACATGTCCCAGGGGGCGCGCAACCGTACGATCCGGGATCTGCGCAGCGGGCGCATCCGCCTGCTGGTGGCCACCGACGTCGCCGCCCGCGGTCTCGATGTGGCCGGCATCAGCCATGTCATCAATTTCGATCTGCCGAAATTTGCCGAGGACTATGTCCACCGCATCGGCCGGACCGGCAGGGCCGGGGCGGCCGGCATCGCCATATCCTTCGTTTCCGGCGAGGATCTGGAGGCTCTGAAGAAGATTCAGCGCTACATCGGCCGCGAATTGCCCCGCGAGGTCATCTCCGGCCTCGAACCGACCCGCAACCTGGAACTTCGCTCGGAAAAATCGGGCCGCCGGGTCGGGGCAGGACCAAAAAAGTTTGGGAAAAAGCCCAACAGTGCCGGCAAGAGCGGCTGGAAACAGGAACGATCCGGAGCTGCCAAAGGTAAAACCGGCAGG
Source organism: Syntrophotaleaceae bacterium (assembly GCA_041390365.1). Lineage (NCBI taxonomy): Bacteria > Pseudomonadati > Thermodesulfobacteriota > Desulfuromonadia > Desulfuromonadales > Syntrophotaleaceae > Syntrophotaleaceae bacterium. Next base: position 920,314 of record JAWKQB010000003.1, read on the forward strand.
CCTGGAAGGAAGGTTGGCGGGTCACCTGCCATTGAATACCGAAGCAGGTGATTTTCCGGAATCAGGACAATAAAAAAGAGGGCTCAGCGAAACGGCGAGCCCTCTTTTTTATTGTCGATTTTTCAGTATCAAGCCCTTTTCGTAAAGCCTTCAAGAACAATGAGGGAATTGGGGAACCCCATGGACGCAAGTCTCAGCCTGGCGTTTTCAGCCTCGGGGCGGCTGGAAAAATTCTTGAGGCGGACACAGTAAAAATTCCTTCCTTCTACCATCGAGTTCTCCATAATCGCATCAGGAAACCCCAATCTCACCCGAGAAAGCAGTAATCCTGCTGCAGCACGGCTTTCAAAGGCCCCAACCTGAATTAAATACCTTGGATTTACCTCCTGCGCCCGGAATTCGCCGGCTCTCGGTCCCGATCCCGCGATCGTTTCCAAAGGATCATAGGGAGGACTGGAAGCGCCGAGGGGTAATGGTCGGGTCGACTTTTGGCCTTCGTTCCCCGTTTTCATTATATAGCCGAGCGCCTCGATCCGGACGGAAGCGGTCCCTCGGTCATAATAGCCCAACATTCTGGCCGCGGCACGAGACAGGTCAAGAACTCGATCCTTCACGTAGGGTCCCCGGTCATTGATCCGTAAAAGCAGCTTTTTTCCGTTTTCGAGATTGGTTACCCGGATGTGAATCCCGAGGGGCAGGGTTTTGTGAGCTGCGGTGAGCTCGTCCATATCGTAAACTTCCCCATTGGAAGTTTTCTTGCCATGAAACTCAGACCCGTACCAGCTCGCGATCCCTTCCTGCACAAAACCCGTACAGTTGGCTATCGGCTGGAAGAAGCGGCCATTAAGCTCATAGGGTTTCATCCAGATTTCCCCATGACTTTCAACCAAACAGCTGAACCTGGGATTTTCTAAAGAAGTGCCGCTTTTTGCGGTGTCAGCAGGTTCCGGAAAATGGACAGAGGCCGGATCGAATTCGCTCCTGATGGCAATGGAACCGTGATCCGAACTCGGCAGGCACCCACCGACAAGGAACAGTGACAGGAAAAATGGCAGTAAAAGAAATTTCATTGTTTTTCCTTCTAGAAGGTTGCCGCTCAATAATAACCGCAACCGACGATAATGAAAAGCAGAAATCAGTCCCTGGACCGGTCCTCCCGCCTCGGTGCATTGGCGTCCTGGTCTTTTTTCAGGCATCGTCTTACAGCCTATTGACATCTGACCCGAAGTTGCCGTAGTGTCCACAAATGTCCAAATGACAGGCAAACATGACATGCTCGGGGGATAGATGAACCTTTCGGTTAAAGATGCGGCCCGGATTCTCTCTGTTTCTGAAAAGACGATTTATCGTTGGATCAAACAGGAGATTATTCCCGCCTACAAAGTCCATGAAACCTATCGTTTTACCCGCGCCGAGCTGCTCGAATGGGCAACATCCCGACGTATGGGCATTTCACCGGAGGCCCTTGCCGATCCGGAGGGTGACAGCACCCCCTTGCCGACCCTTACCGAGGCTATGGAAGCGGGTGGGGTCTTTTATCGTATCGAGGGCCAAACTCGGGAAGACGTTCTCACCGATGTCGTTGCTCATCTGCGGCTCCCTGAGGAGGTCGATCGGGAATACCTGCGCCGGGTACTGATTGCCCGGGAAAAGCTTGCGTCAACCGGAATTGGCGAGGGGATAGCCATCCCTCATCCCAGAAATCCGGTACTGCTGCACGTCACCCGCCCAACGGTGACCCTCTGCTTTCTGGAACGTCCTGTCGATTTCCGGTCTCTTGACGGCCGGCCGGTGCAGACGCTCTTCACCCTGATTTCACCTACTGTACGGTCTCATCTTCATATGCTCTCGCGGTTGGGATACCTCCTAAAAGACCAGTCTTTCCGCCAGGCTCTGGATACCCAGGAAAGCCGGGAAACCTTGTTCTCCTCACTACGCAAGGCTGAAGAAAGGTTGGCTCGCTAGATGTCTCCCGAACTGTTTTTGGTTGGTTTGGCCATAATCATGGCCGGCGGAATCGGAGCATTGCTGGCCGGCCGGGTCTCCCGAGCGGCCTCCCGATGGGCGGCCGGTTGCACCCTGATCGGTTCTTTCCTCGGCCTGACCGAGGCGCTGCATGTGCTTACAAGCGGTAGCACGCTGCATTTATCGATACCTGGGCCCCTCCCCGAAGGCGACATGGCCTTGGCCCTCGATCCCCTGAGCGCCTGCTTTTTGTTGCCGGTTTTTCTGCTGGCCGCCCTGTGTGCTGTTTTTGGTACGTCTTATCTCGCCGAGGAAGAGGAGTCCCGTAACCTCGGACCCCACTGGTTTTTCTATTGTGGCCTGGTGGTATCTATGGCCCTGGTTTTGACGGCCGCCAATGGTCTGCTGTTCCTGGCGGTCTGGGAATTGATGTCGCTGGCCAGCTTTTTTCTGGTGGCTTATGAAAATCGCCGGACGGAGGTCGTCCGGGCTGCCTGGATCTATCTGATTGCCTGCCATTTGGGAAGCGCCTTTCTTTTCGCTCTTTTTCTGCTGGCCGGAAATTTCTGCGGTAGCTTGCAATTCGCCGATTTTGTCCGGCTTGGAGGCGTCTCACCCGGATTCGCCCTGCTGCTTTTCCTGCTCTGCCTTGTTGGTTTCGGCACTAAGGCCGGCCTGTTCCCCCTGCATGTCTGGCTTCCCGATGCCCATCCCGCCGCTCCAAGTCACGTATCGGCGCTGATGTCGGGAGCTATGGTGAAAACGGGTATTTACGGTATTTTGCGAATATCAACACTGCTCCCCCTGCCGCCTGCCTGGCTGGGTCTGTCGGTGGCCTTTCTTGGGATTCTTGGAGCGCTTTACGGTATCCTTTTGGCCGCGGTCCAGTCCGATATCAAGCGCTGTCTGGCTTATTCAACAGTGGAAAACGTCGGCATCATCTTTGTCGGTATCGGAGCCGGCATGTATGGCCTGGCTCGGCACCAGGAAGGGATCGCCATGCTCGGTTTTGCTGGAGCTCTGTTGCATGTCTGGAACCATGCCCTGTTCAAAGGATTGATGTTTCTCGGTGCCGGAAGCCTGTCGCATGGGGCAGGCACCCGCGATATGAACCGTATGGGCGGATTGCTGCGGCGTATGCCTGTTACCGGAGGGCTTCTGGTGGGCGGAAGTTTGGCCATCGCCGCCCTTCCGCCTCTCAATGGTCTTGTCGGCGAATGGCTGATCTATCTCGGACTCTTACGCACAGGCTTGGCGGGCGACGGGTTTGCAGGCCTGCTGCCGCTGGTGCTGGCGGTCCTGCTTGCGGTTACCGGTGCACTTGCAGTTGTGGTTTTCACCCGCCTGGCCGGGGTGGCCCTGCTCGGAGAGCCCCGTTCAGACCGGGCAGCAGCAGCCCATGAAGCACCGACTGCGATGTCTCTGCCGATGAAGGTTCTGCTCCTGGGCTGTTTGGCGGTCGGCCTTGCACCGCAGGCTGCAGTCCGGTTACTGACCGCGCCCCTCGTTGCCCTGACTGGAGCAGGAGTCGGGGAGCTTGCCGCCCATTTGAGGGTTGTGGCCAATCTCGGTCTGGCTGCCCTGGTCATCCTGCTCGGTCTGGCCCTGGTTTTCGGACTGCTGTTATGGTTGTGCCGGATGCGGCCTGCGGGGCGGTCTGGCACCTGGGGGTGTGGTTTCTCCTTCCCCTCAGCGCGCATGGCCTATACGGCCGGCAGTTATGCCGAACTGACACAGAATCACCTGGTGCCTGCGCCCTTGCGTTCAAAACCGGTATCCACGGCGCCCGAGGGATTGTTTCCGGCTGCGGGTCGTCTCGTGTTCGATTCACTGGATCCGATTCTGGATCGGATGTTCCAACCGTTTTTTCGGCGCTTCGCCGACCGGATCGTACGGCTGCGCTGGCTGCAACAGGGGAAACTCCCCATTTACCTGTTGTATATTTTCGCCGCCTGCGCACTCCTGATCGCCTGGAGCGTGCTTGAGGGGAGGGGGTGGAGGCTGGGATGATATCCTGGATCGTCATCAGTACACTGCTGATAGCCCTGTCAGGGGTTCCCGGGCTGTTTCTGGCCCGTAGCCGCAGCGGGGGCGAAATCTTGTCAGGGCTGCTGGTTCTGGCCGGGGTCGGGGCAGGATTGGCCGGTGTTCTGAAAGGTCTGCACAGGGCAGGGGAGACCACCCTTGAGTTTCCCTGGTCGATTCCGGGTGGGGCACTGGTGCTGAGTCTGGACGGACTGTCCATGCTTTTTCTGTTGCCCCTCTTTCTTGTCGTAGGCTGCGGCGCGCTGTACGGTTTCGGCTATTGGCCACAAAGAAAGCACCCCGACAACGGTCGCAGGCTGCGGCTCTTTTATGGTCTGATCAGCGCAGCCATGATTACGCTGCTGACCGCCCGCAACGGTCTGCTGTTTCTGCTGGCCTGGGAAATAATGGCCCTCTCCGGGTTTTTCCTGGTAACCACCGAGGAGGACAAAGCTGAGGCCCGTCGGGCCGGCTATGTTTATCTTGCGGCAACCCATACCGGAACTTTGGCGCTTTTCGCCATGTTCGTCCTGCTGGACCAGGGTGCGGGCGCCTTCGGTTTCCCGGTGGCCGGTTCAGTGCCGTTCCAGGGGTCGGCGGTTTTTTTGTTCGGTTTGTTCGGTTTCGGTCTCAAGGCCGGTTTGATTCCGCTCCACATCTGGCTGCCGGGCGCTCACGCCGCTGCCCCGAGTCACGCTTCAGCCCTGCTTTCCGGGGTGATGATCAAAACCGGCATTTACGGCCTGGTGCGATTAACATCCTTTTTTGCTGTCATTCCTCCCTGGTGGGGTTGGACGGTGCTGATGCTTGGCGTGCTTTCCGGCATTTTCGGAGTGGTTTTTGCCCTGGCCCAGCACGATATCAAGCGCCTGCTCGCCTATCACAGCGTGGAGAACATCGGCATCATCGCCCTCGGCCTGGGACTGGCCCTGCTGGGCCGCAGCTATGACCTGCCGGCTTTGACCCTCCTGGGGATGGCGGGTGCGCTGCTGCATGTCGTCAATCATGGTCTGTTCAAGTCGCTGCTTTTTTTGAGTGCCGGCTCGGTTATACATGCCGTCGGTACCCGGGAGATCGATCGATACGGCGGGATTTTGCGACGCCAGCCACTGACCGCACTGTTTTTTCTGGGCGGTGCCGTGGCCATCTGCGGTCTGCCCCCGCTCAACGGCTTCGTCAGCGAATGGCTGATCTATCTCGGCTCTTTTGCAGCCCTTGAGAGTAAAGAACTGATGGTTGTGCTGGCCGTCCTGGTCGCTCCGGCGCTTGCCCTGATCGGCGGCCTGGCCCTGGCCTGCTTCGTCAAGGTTTTCGGTATAACCTTTCTTGGCGAAGCGCGAACCATGGAAGCCTCAACGGCCCATGAATCGACGTTCTCCATGCTCCTGGCGATGGCGCCGCTGCTGGCGGCCTGTACCTGGATCGGCCTTTTTCCCAGCACCGTTGCAGGGCTGCTTGAAAATGCGGTCAGGTCCTGGAATCCGGCTCTCTCAACGGTGGCTCTGACTGCCCCCCTCGCGCCTGTGCCGATGATCGGCGTGATGGGACTGATTCTGCTGGCGGCACTGGTGCTGGTCGGATTCTGGCTCGGTATCCTGAGCCGAAAGGGAGCTGAGGAGAGCGCCACCTGGGGATGCGGGTATGCCCAGCCGACGGTTCGCATGCAATATACCGCCTCATCTTTCGCCGACGGCCTGGTCCGACTGTTCCGGTTCGGGCTCTGGACCGAGCGCAGCGGCGACAGGGTCGATGGAATTTTTCCGAGAGTCAACGGTTTTCACAGTCAGACTCCGGACACGGTGCTGGACCGGGGGCTGTTCCCCGGCTTCCGGTTGGCAGGGCAGGCCTTTGTCTGGCTCCGATCCCGGGTCCAAAACGGCAAGACAGCACGTTATCTGCTCTACGTGGCACTGACGGTTGTATTTCTGCTTCTGATCAGAATTTGACGAGGTTCCGGTAATGATCGTCCGAATAGTTCTTCATTTGGCTCTGCTGCTCCTGTTCGCTCCCATGCTGCAGGGGGTGATCACCAAGACCAAGGCACTGTTTGCCGGCCGAATCGGGGCACCCCTGCTGCAGCCATACCGGGATTTGGCCAAGCTGTGGCGCAAGGGGTTTGTCTTCAGCCGTACCACAACCTGGGTTTTTCTTGCCGGACCTGTCGTCGGGCTGGTGGTGCCCGTACTTGCGTCCCTGCTGATCCCCTTCGGCGCTTTGCGAGCCCCGATATCCTTCGAGGGAGATCTGATCCTTTTCGTTTATCTTTTCGCTCTGTCGCGTTTTTTCACCGCGGCTGCGGCTCTGGACACGGGTTCCAGCTTTGAGGGGATGGGGGCGGCCCGGGAAGTCACCTTCTCCTGCCTGGCCGAACCGACCCTGCTGTTCGCCTTGATCGTACTTGCCCGCCTGGCTGGCAGTTTGTCCCTGGACCAGTTGCTGGGACCCCATCTGGCTGCCGCCTGGGGACCGGCGGCTGCTTCACTGGGGCTGATCGTCGTCTGTCTGATCGTGGTACTGCTGGTGGAGAATTCCCGCATCCCCTTCGATGACCCCAACACCCACCTGGAACTGACCATGATCCATGAGGTCATGGTTCTCGATCACAGCGGGCCTGCTCTGGGGATGATTCTCTATGGCGCCGCTCTAAAACTGATGGTCATGGGCGCCCTGGTGGTGCGCCTGGTGCTCCCCTGGCAGACCGGTTTCATGAGGCTCGATGCATTGATTTTCCTGGGAGGCATGCTGCTCCTGGCTGTTCTGATCGGGGTCGTTGAATCGGTAATGGCCCGCCTGCGGCTGGTACGGATCCCCCAACTTCTGATCGGCACCACCCTGATTTCAGCCTTTGCACTGGTGCTGGTGCTGCGCTGAGTGTGACGGGAACCATTATCGGAGATGTGATTCCATGTACGGTCTAAGTAATTTCTGTCTGCTGCTGGTCATTCTGCTCAACTTCTTCTGCCTCGGGAGTTCCCGGTTGGCGGCGTGCATCCGGGCCGTCGCATTGCAGGGGGCGCTGCTGGCTCTGCTGCCGGTCACGGCGCACGGGTTTTCCGGTCATGCCCTGCTGCTGGCGGTCGGCGCCTTCCTTCTCAAGGGGTTGTTCATCCCCTGGCTGCTGCTCAAAGCCATCCGTGAGGTGAAGATCCGCAAGGAGGTCGAGCCGTTGATCGGGTTCGTGCCGACGATGATCCTCGGTGCCCTGGTGACTGCCGGCGCCTTCATCTTTGCCGATTCCCTGCCGCTGGTCGAGGGGCATCGTGGCGGACTTTTCATCCCCACCGCCCTGGCCACGCTCTTTGCCGGTTTTCTGCTGCTGATGACCCGTCGCAAGGCCATTACCCAGGTGCTGGGCTACCTGGTTCTGGAAAACGGCATCTTCATCTTCGGAGTGCTGCTTTCCGAAGCAATGCCTCTGATGGTCGAGGCCGGGGTCCTGCTCGACCTGCTGGTCGGCGTTTTCGTCATGGGGATCGTCATGAACCAGATCAACCAGGAATTTTCAACCCTGAATACCGAATACCTCTCGGCCCTCAAGGAATAACGCCATGTTTGCCCTGCTGATCCTCATCCCCCTGGCCTTTGCCGCTCTGGCTCTTGTCACCCCCTGGTACCAGGCCCGCTCCTGGTTGCTGCCGGCGGCCGGCGGAACGCATCTTAGCCTGGCCATCCTGCTCTGCAGCCGTCGCGAACCGGCGGCGCCGGCCGGTACCTGGGTCGGGCTCGACGCCCTTTCGGTCCTGGTGCTCCTGGTGACCAGCGTTCTGTTTCTCGCCTGCGCTCTCTACTCTGTCGAATATCTGAAAATGCGCCGGGATCGGGGCAACCGGGCCATCGTGCCCTGTCTGCTCGTTTTTCTTTCCGCAATGACCCTGGCGGTGACGGCCCGTCACCTCGGGGTGCTCTGGATTGCCGTTGAAGCGACGACTATTGCCAGCGCTCCTCTGATCTACTACAACCGAAACCGCCTGTCCATCGAGGCCACCTGGAAATATCTGCTGATCTGCTCGGTCGGCATCGCCCTGGCGATGCTCGGCCTGATGTTCATTGCCTATGCGGCCCTCGGCGGCGGGGCGGATGTCAGCCTGCAACTCGACAGTCTTCTGGCCGAGGGACCGACCCTGGCCCGGCCCTGGCTCCACGCGGGTTTTGTTTTCCTGCTGGTGGGTTTCGGCACCAAAATGGGGCTGGCCCCGCTGCACACCTGGAAACCCGATGCCTATGGTGAAGCATCGGGCATGGTCGGTGCGCTTCTGGCCGGCGGGCTGACCAGCGTCGCCTTTCTGGCGATACTGCGGGGGATGCAGATCATGGCCGCCGCCGGCGATCTCTCCATGGCCCGCCAGGCCATGCTTGGGCTGGGACTGCTCTCTCTGCTGCTGGCGGCGGTGTTCATGGTGCGCCAGCCCGACATCAAGCGGATGCTGGCCTATTCCTCGGTTGAGCACATGGGAATCCTGGCTATCGGGGTCGGCATCGGCGGCTTGGCCACCTTCGGCACCCTGCTGCACCTGATCAATAATGCTTTGACCAAGGGTTGTCTGTTTCTTTCGGCGGGTAACATTCAGCGAGCCTTTGCCAGCAAGCATCTTTCCGAAGTGCGTGGTGCGGCAACCGCGCTGCCGGTATCGGGAGGCCTTTTTCTGGCCGGCTTCCTGGCCATAACCGGATCCCCCCCCTTCGGGCCTTTCCTGAGCGAGTTTACCATCCTTCGAGGGATCTTCGAATCGGGCCGGATGGCGGTGGGTGTGGTTTTCCTGCTCCTGCTGGCCATGGTGTTCATCGGCATGGGGGCTACGGTTCTCAGTGCAACTCAGGGGGAGCCGACCGAGCCGGATCTGCATGCCAGGGATCGGCTGCTGCTGGTGACGCCTCCCCTGGTGTTGCTGCTGGCGGTGCTTGTGCTCGGCCTTTATCTTCCCGCCCCGCTGACCAGACTTTTGCAGGAGGCCGCTTCCCTGCTGGAGAGCAAGCCATGACGAGCCGGATCGATACGATGGGGACCCTGAAAAACCCCGGAACAACCCCGCTGGCTGCCCTGCCGGTCCTCGCATTCGAGGAGTTTTCCTGCAGGCTCCTTGCCCAGCTTGAAGCCGAGGGGCGGATTGCCGCCTATTTCGCCGCACCGGTGGAAAGAGATCTTCTCGACCTGTTCGCCGTTATCGTCTGTGATCGCGAGGGGCTGCTGCATCTGCTGCGCACCAGGATCGGCCGCAGCTTCCGCTCTCTGACCCCCTGCTGTCCTCAGCTCCATCTGTTCGAGAGGGAAATTGCCGAACAGTACGGAGTCGTTCCCGAGGGCCATCCCTGGTTCAAGCCCGTGCGGTTCCAACGAAGCTGGACCGATCGTGACGCCTGGGGTCGCGATCCCCGGAACCGGCCGGTTCCAGGCGACATGAACTATTATCGGGTGGAGGGGGAGGAGGTGCACGAGGTGGCGGTGGGGCCGGTGCATGCCGGTGTCATCGAACCGGGACATTTCCGGTTTCAGTGCCATGGTGAGCAGGTGATGCATCTCGAAATCTCCCTCGGCTACCAGCACCGCGGGCTCGAAATCCTTCTATCCCCCGGTTCCGCGGCGGCGATGCATCAAGTGGAGACCGTTGCCGGCGATACCACCATCGGCCATGCAACAGCCTACTGCCAGATCCAGGAAGTTCTGGCCGGCATGCAACCTTCGCCCCGTGCTCAGGCCGTGCGGGCCCTGGCGTTGGAGCTGGAACGTTTGGCCAATCATGTAGGGGATATCGGAGCACTGTCCGGAGATGTCGGGTTTCTGCCAACGTCGGCCTACTGCGGTCGTTTACGCGGTGACTACCTCAACTTCACCGCCGAACTCTGCGGCAACCGGTTCGGCCGCGGTCTGGTAAGACCGGGCGGGGTGGCATACGATGTTCCTTCCGATCTGGCCGCTCGCCTGCTGGAGCGCTTTGAACCGGTCGCGCGCAACACCCTTGGGGCCATCGACCTGTTTTTCGAAACCCCCTCTGCACTTGCCCGTCTGGAAGGGACAGGCCGGGTGAGCCAGGCCGATGCCCGGAGCCTCGGCCTGGTCGGTGTTGCGGCCAAGGCCTGCGGCCTTGCCATCGACTCCCGTCTGAATCATCCTGCGGGTGCCTACACAGGTGTTTTTGACCGAACGGTTGTGGAAGAGACCGGTGATGTCTACGCCCGCGCAAACGTTCGCCGCCGCGAAATTCGTCATTCGCTGGAGTGGGTCAGAAAAGCCCTGCAAAAACTGCCGTCCGGAGAGCTGCTGCGGCCGCTGCCGCCAACCGCTCCCGAGAGCCTGGCGGTTTCCCTGGTGGAGGGCTGGCGGGGCGAGGTGGTTCATGTTGTTCTGACCGACCGGCAAGGCCAGCCCCTCCGCTACAAGATCGTCGATCCGTCCTTCCGCAACTGGAGCGGGCTGGCCATGGCTTTGAGGGGGGAACAGATTTCCGACTTCCCGCTTTGCAACAAAAGCTTCAACCTGTCGTATTGCGGCTTCGACCTGTAAGGAGAAACAGGGCATGTTGAAAATCATCGTTGAACGGCTGCGCCAGGGTCACCGGACCGGCAAATATCCCCGTCAGGACCCGGTATTGCCGGAGCGGTTTCGCGGCCGGCCGGATCTGAAACCCGAACTTTGCCCCGAAGCATGCCGCAGTTGCATTGCCGTCTGCCCCTATGGAGCGCTAGACAAGGAAGATGGTCGATTGCGGCTGGATATGGGGCTGTGCCTGTTCTGCGCCGAGTGTGCGGCCGCCTGTTCCCATGGGGCCCTGACCTTTTCCCGCGACTGGCGCCTGGCAGCGCGGCGGCGAGAGGAACTGGTGGTCGACGGTGGCGAAGCCATTCTGGCCGAGGCTTTGGACAAGCGGATGCAGAAGCTGTTCGGACGCTCACTGAAGCTGCGCCAGGTTTCGGCGGGGGGCTGCAACGCCTGTGAAGCCGATCTCAACGTGCTCGGAACCCTGGCTTTCGACCTCGGCCGCTTCGGCATCCAGTTCGTCGCCTCCCCGCGTCATGCCGACGGCATCATTGTGACCGGTCCGGTCAGTGAGAACATGAAGAGTGCCCTGCTCGACACCTACGCCGCGGTGCCGGAACCGAAGCTGGTCATCGCCTCCGGCGCCTGCGCCATCGGCGGCGGGCCTTTTTTGACCAGCCCTGAAGTCAACAAAGGCATCGGCGATCTGCTGCCGGTCGACCTCTACATCCCCGGCTGTCCGCCCCATCCCTATACCGCCCTCGATGGGCTGCTGCGGCTGCTCGGGCGGCTGTGAATGGTTTCTCCCGGTAAAACACGGAGAGCTTCAAGGCCCGCGATCGCGGGCCTTTTCTTTTGGGATGCGAGGAGCTGTCTCGAACTTAAGGTCAAAGGCCGATTTCGATCCCGATTTCGATTTCGATTTGGAGGGTAGATCTAAAGATAGCTGCGGCCGCCCATGTAGGTTTTGGTGAAGAAGGAGTTGGACAGTTTTTCGATCCGGACCTTGTCGCCGGTGCGGGGGGCGTGGATGAAGCGGCCGCCGCCGATATACATGCCGACGTGACTGACCCGGTTACCGCCCCGGGTGGCGAAGAATACCAGGTCCCCTTTCTGCAGTTTATCTTTTGGAACCCAGCGCCCGGCCTGAAACTGGTTGCGGGACACCCGCGGCAGGTTGAGGCCGTTGAGGCGGTAGCAGACCATGGTCAGGCCGCTGCAGTCGAATCCTCCCTGGCTGTCGGTTCCGCCCCATTGATAAGGAACCCCGAGAAAACGGTGGGCGGTTCTGACCAATTCCTCCCGCAGGTCGCCTCGACCGGTCTTGCGGATCCGGGCGGCCGCGTAATCTTCCGGAATGACAATGAAGAAGGCATCGATCAAACCCTGGGTCTGCAACCGCTCGGCCTCGCTGCGGGCCATCTGGTAGGAAGGGTGATTGCCGAACCTGACCTTGAACAGACCGGATTCATGGCGGAAATAATAGGCCTCGATCCCCCGCTGCTGAAGCAGCTGTTCCAGGCGCACGGCATTCTCCAGATTGCCGAAGGCGCCGACCTGGGTGGAATAGCCCATGGATTCAAGGGGAACATCCGTCTGAGCTCCTATGACTTCACCCAAGGGGTCCTGGTAATCTGAATAATCGTAAACCGGTTTGCGCAGAAAAGGGGCGCAGCCCACGAGGGCTGCCAGCATCAGCAGGGTCAACAGTCGGGCGATTCCGGCGGTCCGGGTCATCGGAACTCCTGGGTAAATGAAAAGAAGGGTAGCACAAAAAGCCTGAGGATTGGAAATGGATCAGTCCGCGACGCTGCCCAAAGGGAGAGAAGGGTTGCCACTTTCCGGCGGGATATGCAAATTCCGGATTTGCGGTTGATTTGCCCGGCGAGACCTTTTAGAATCGAAAATTGTTTTTCGCCCTGGAAATCTCCCGCAGAAAGTCTGATGATGACAATGCCGCACATGTCCCCTGCCTCCCTCTCCTCCTGGTTTCGACGACGGGCCGCCGCCCTTTTCCCCCGGCTCGGCATGACCGAAAATACCTTCATGGCCCTGGTGGCGGTCGGTATCGGTATCGCCGCAGGACTTGGCAACTACGCTTTTCGCAAAGCCATTGACCTGATTCATTGGCTGGTCATCGAACAGGGTTCGGAGTTTTTTGCCATTTCCTTGGAGCAGTGGAGCTTGTCCCGCTTCTGGTCGGTGCTGTTCCCGATGACCGGCGCCCTGCTGCTGATCCCCCTCTGGATCTTTTTTCCCAAGGATATGAAAAGCGGTATTCCCGACTTTCTCGAACGGGTCAATCTCAAAGGGGCGAAGATTCCGGGACGGCTGATGTTCACCCGTGGGCTGGCCTGCGCCATCACCCTTGGGACGGGGGGATCCGCCGGACAGGAAGGCCCGATCGCTCAGATCGGGGGCGCCATCGGCAGTCAGATCGGGCAGACCTTCAAAATGAGCGGCAACCGGCTCAAGGTGATGGTGGCCTGCGGGGTGGCCGCCGGGATCGCGGCGACCTTCAACGCACCGATTGCCGGGGTTTTTTTCGCCCACGAAATCGTGCTGCTTTCGGCCTTTGAACTCACTAGTTTTACCGCCATCGTCATCTCCAGCGGCATCAGTACTGTCATCTCCCGCGCCCTACTGGGCGATCTTCCCGCTCTGCGGGTCGATGTCTATCCCCTGGCTCACCCCTGGGAACTGGCTTTCTACGCGATTCTCGGCATCCTGATCGGCGGGCTGGCGGTGCTGTTCATCGATTTTCATTACCGGATTGTCGACCGGTTCGCCGCTCTCAAGCTTCCCCGGCTGGTCAAACCGCTGCTGGGAGGAGCGCTGGTCGGGATTATCGGCATCGCCTTTCCCCAGGTTTTCGGCAACGGCTATGAGTTCATGGAGTCGGTGGTCTTGCGGGGAGAGGGCCTGTTGTGGGTACTCGCCGCACTGGTGATCGCGAAAACGGTGGCGACGTCCATCACCCTGGGCTCCGGCATGCCGGGGGGACTGTTCGCCCCGGCCCTGTTCATCGGTGCGGTCACCGGAGGGGCCTTCGGCAAATTTCTGGCCTGGCTTTTTCCCAACACGGTCAATCTGACAGGAACCTATGCCCTGGTCGGCATGGGCGCTTTTCTCAGCGCCGCCATGCACGCGCCGATTACCGCCATCTTCCTGCTGTTCGAGATGACCGGCTCCTACGATGTCATCATCCCCATCATGCTCTCCTGCGTCATCAGCACCGCCATCTGCCGCCACTACAAGTCGGACAGCCTCGACACGGTGGAGTTGTCCCGGGCCGGCATCGATCTGGAGGCGGGCAAGGAGCGGAACATCATGAAGTCGCTCAAGGTGGGGGACGTCATGACCCGCGACCCTGAATCGGTTCCCGAAAACATGACCCTGCGCCAGTTCAACGAGTTCATGGTCAGCACCCGGCATGCCAATTTCCCTCTGGTCAATCGCAACGGGGATCTGACCGGGATCATTTCCGTGCAGGATTTCGCAGGGGTGGTTTTCGAGCGGGACCTGCTCGATCTGGTGGTGGTCAAGGAGCTGGCGACCCTGAAGGTCATCACCGTTTTCGAGGACGATAACCTCGATTCCGCCATGCGCAAGATCGGCTACCGGAATATCGAGCAGTTGCCGGTGGTGGACAAGGAAAGCGGCCAGAAGCTGCTCGGCATCATCTCCCGCCGGGATATGGTCTCGGCCTACAACCGGGTCCTGATGGTGCGCTCGCTCGAGGATGAAAGCGATGAATGATCTGTTGAAATCCCTGAACGGCATGCAGCGCGAGGCGGTTTTGCATCAGCAGGGACCCCTGCTGATCCTCGCCGGCGCCGGATCGGGCAAGACCCGGACCCTGACCCATCGCATCGCTTGGCTCATTCGCCAAGGTCAGATACCCCCCTGGCAGATTCTGGCGGTGACCTTCACCAACAAGGCCGCCGGCGAGATGCGCGAGCGGCTGCAGCGCCTGCTCGGCTCTTCCGAACTGCCCTGGGTCAGCACCTTTCATGCCGCCTGCGTGCGCATCCTGCGGCAGGAGATCGGGCATCTGGGGTTTTCCTCCCATTTCACCATCTACGACGATCAGGATCAGCAGCGCCTGCTCAAGGACATTCTCAAGGAATTGAACATTCCGGAGAAGACCCTGCAGGCCCGCTCGGCAGCCGGTGCCATCGACGGCGCCAAGAACAAGGGGCTGCGCCCGGAGCAGGTCGACCGGGGCGATTACTACGGAGACCTGATCGGGCGGGTCTATGCGCTTTACCAGAAGCGCCTCAAGCAGGCCAACGCCCTCGATTTCGGGGATCTGCTGCTGGTCACCCTGCAGCTCTTCGAGGACCATCCGGCAGTTCTCGCCAAATACAGCGAACGCTTCCGGCATCTGCTGGTGGACGAGTTCCAGGACACCAACCAGGTCCAGTATCGCCTGGTGAAGCTGCTCGCCGGGGCCCACGGCAACCTGTGCGTGGTCGGGGACGACGACCAGTCCATTTACGCCTGGCGGGGAGCGGAGGTCGGCAACATCCTGGGCTTCGAGAGGGATTTCCCCGGAACCCGGATCATACGACTGGAGCAGAACTACCGGTCCACAGCCACCATTCTGGAGGCGGCGGGGGGAGTGGTGGCGCGCAACGTCGGACGCAAGGGCAAGACCCTGTGGACGGAAAACCCGGCCGGCGACAAAATCACTCTCAAGGATTGCGGCGACGACCTGGAGGAGGCCCGCTTCGTGGCTGCGGAGATCGTCCGTCTGCGGCGCAACGGCCGCCATCTGCGGGACGCTGCGGTGTTCTACCGCACCAATGCCCAGTCCCGCGCCCTGGAGGAGGCCCTGGTGAGAGAGGGCCTGCGCTATGTCATGGTGGGTGGGGTGAAGTTTTATGCCCGCATGGAGGTCAAGGACGTGCTGGCCTATCTGCGGGTGCTGGTCAATCCCGCCGACTCCCTTTCCGCCCGCCGCATCGTCAATGTGCCGGCCCGGGGCATCGGTGCGAAAACCGTGGAGCAGATCATCGTCCTTGAAGAAGAAGCCGGAGGTTTTCTGCCGGCCTGCGATCTGGCTCTGGAGCGAGGCCTGCTCAAAGGGGCCGCTGCCGCCAAGGTGGCTGCTTTCGCCGAGATGATGCATACCCTCCGTTACAAAGTGGATCAGCTGCCGTTCCCTGAACTGACGGCCACCCTGATCGAGGAGAGTGGTTACGGGCCGATGCTGCGGGAGGCGGCTCATTCGGCTCTGCTGCAGTCGGATCGGGAAGAGGCCCAGGGTCGCCTGGAAAATCTGGAGCAGCTGCTGGCCGGCATGGAGGAGCACCAGGGGACGGAGAAAACCCTGGAGGAATTCCTCGAACAGGTGTCCCTGGTGACCGATCTCGATGCCTACGATGGCAACCTCGACCGGGTCACGCTGATGACCCTGCATGCAGCCAAGGGCCTTGAATTCCCCGTGGTTTTTCTGACCGGCATGGAGGAGGGGCTTTTTCCCCATGGTCGTACTTTACAGGAGGGGGACTCTCTCGAGGAGGAGCGGCGGCTCTGCTATGTGGGTATGACCCGGGCGATGGACAAGCTTTATCTCAGCCATGCCCGAAGGAGGAGGATCTACGGCGATTTTCAGTATAATCCCCCAAGCCGTTTCCTGGGGGAAATTCCCCGCCATCTGCTCTCCGGTGGCGAACAGCCGACCTTGCGGCATGCCGCCACTCACAACCTGGCCTCCGTCTTCGAGCAGTTCGAGCCGGAGCTTTTCGAAGAGCAGGAGGATGTTTTCGAGGAAGAGGTGCGGATGGTTCCCGAGGCGGAAGGGGGGCTCCCGCGCATCGGCCAGCAGGTGCGGCATGCCAAGTTCGGTATCGGCACGGTCCGGCGCCTGGAAGGGAGCGGCGACCAGCAGAAGGTCTTCGTCTACTTCCGTACCGTCGGCATAAAAAAGCTGCTGCTCAAGTTCGCCGGGCTGGAGCCGGCGTGAGGTTTCAGATGGTCCCACATAGTCGTACTCGTACTCAGTCCCCGAAGGGGCGGTGCTCGTACGCGTGCTCGGAATTAAACGTCTTCTTGTTCCTATCGTTTCAATGCAGGCAAACAGGTCATCGGCGCCGATGCGGATGTGCGAGGGGCTCGAGGACGAGTACGAATAATTCGGATGCAAGTCGGGCCAGGTGCATAACCAGAAAGGTTTTTCCATCCATCATGGAGGCTGGAATGAAGGGAACGTACCGAAATGTTCTGGGGATTCTTCTGATTTTGGCCGGCTGCTTTACGGCCGGGGTTGTTCATGCCCGGCAGGATCTGCCGGAAGTGCGCAGCACGCTGCAGGATCAGAAGCAGGTGGCGGTGACCATCTACAACGACAATCTGGCGCTGGTCAGGGATCTGCGGCGGATCGCTCTGCCCAAGGGAGAGAGCCTGCTGGCGCTGCGGGAGGTCAGCGGCGGCATGATGCCGGAGACGGCTCTGCTGCAGGCATCCGGGGACGGGAAAACCCTGCAGGTCATCGAACAGAGCTTCGATTTCGACCTGCTGACGCCTGCAAAACTGCTGGAAAAATACGTTGGCCGGAGCGTCGAGGTAGTGCGGGTTCACCCGCAGACCGGTGCCGAGAGCCGCGAGCAGGCCGAAGTCCTGGCCGCCAACGGCGGGGTGGTGCTGCGCATGGGCGACAGGATCGAGACCGGAGTCCCCGGCCGGCTGGTGTTTCCGGCCGTGCCGGAGAATTTGCGGGACCGGCCGACCCTGGTGGTGCAGCTGGCCAGCGATCGGGCCGGCGAGCGGGAACTCGAGCTGAGCTATCTGACCACCGGGCTCTCCTGGGAGGCCGACTATGTGGCCGAGCTGAATCCCGCAGATGACCGGCTCGATCTTTACGGCTGGGTCACCCTGTCGAACCAGAGTGGCGCCGAATTCCGGGATGCGCGGCTGCAGCTGGTGGCGGGGAATGTGCACCGGGTCGCCGGACCTCCAGTCATGGATTTCGAGGCCCGCTCCATGATGGCGATGGCCGAAGCCCCCAAAATGGCCGAGGAGACACTGCTCGATTATCATCTCTACACCCTCGATCGCCCGACCACCATCAGGCAGAACCAGGTCAAGCAGGTGGCCCTGCTCACGGCGGCGGGAGTGCCGGCGGCCAAGGAGTATGTGCTGCGCGGCGGGGAATATTATTACCGGGGGCGTCATGGCGACCTAGGTGAGAAGCTTCATCCGGCGGTTTATCTGGAGTTCAATAATCGTGAGAAATCCGGCCTTGGCGTGCCGCTGCCGAAAGGGGTCATTCGCGTCTACAAGCAGGACAGCCGCGGCAACGCCCAGTTCGTCGGCGAGGACAGGATCGAGCATACCGCGAAAAACGAAGCAGTCCGTCTCCGTCTGGGCGAGGCCTTCGATGTCAACGCCAGGAGGGTGCAGACCGATTACAAGAAGCTGGCCGGGGGCGAAAAGGAAACCCTGATCGAAAGCGCTTATCGCATCGAACTGAAAAATGCCAAATCCGAGCCGGTGACTGTCATCGTTGAAGAACCGATGCCCGGAGACTGGCAGATCGTCCAGGAAAACCTGCCGCATGAGAAGAAAAATGCCCGTACGGCCGTCTGGAAGATCAGGGTCCCGGCCGAAGGGGAGGCCCAGCTGACCTACCGGACGCGGGTGAAGTATTGACCTGCTTCCTGTGCGGCAGAGGCAGGAAAGATATTTAGAGGGATCAGGGCATTCGGGGGCCAAGGGGCTTCTAAAGAAATTATTATTGAAATCTTATTAGTGGCCGGCATAGACTCCTGTCGATGCGCAGGCAAGTGGTTTTTTCTCTATTTCAGGGAGGTTTGTGATGGACAAAGGTTTTTGGGAAGGCATTTTGGGCAGTTTCCTGGATTTTTCTTTTTCTGAATTCGTGACTACCCGCCTCATCAAGGTGCTCTATATTTTGGGCATTGCATGCGCCGTCATCATGGGCCTGAGCATGATCATCTCCGGTTTCGGCAATGGGTTCGGAACTGGTATTCTCAGCCTCATTCTGTCTCCCATCGCTGTGGTGCTGGCCATTCTGGCGGTTCGCATCTATCTGGAGCTGCTCATCGTCCTGTTCCGCATCGCCGAAAACACCTCCGACCTGGTCAAACTGCAGAAGCCGGAAGCACCTGCCGCCGACGATCTGGCATAGCATTAAGGGTTCGCACAGGAATTTCGTCGACACAGACAAAAAGGCCGGCTCCATAACTTTGGGGCCGGCCTTCGACATTTCAGAGATAAGCCAAAAATCTTGTAGCAGTATTTTCGGATGATCTCGGCAATGTCGTTTTCGTCAGGATGGGGCGAGGTTTGAGGCTATTGCCATCCGGGCTTCAGGTCGCACGATCAGGGAGGGCCTGGCCCGCAGCAGGATCGTGGTCGCTTCATCAACCGATCCCGCCAACCCTGCTGCAAGGAGCCAGCTGCCGACCACGGCGGCGCTCCTCGAATAACCGATCTTGCAGTGGACGTAAACGATCCCTTTTGCTTTTTCCGAGTTTATAAACTCGAGAGCCGCGGACAATTGTCCCGGGCTAGGGGCGGTCAGGTCGAGAACCGGCAGGTTCAGGTAGCGCACCGACCGGAAGGCCTGGGGTTCGGAAAATTCCGAGGTTAGGTCGAGGACCGCCGTGACCCCGAGTTGCAGAGTTTTTTGCGCCTCCTTTTCATCAAGCCTGCGGCCCATCCAGAGATCGGGCAGGATCTGGTTCCAGGGGTCCGCCCGGCGCTGGTAATAGAGCAGGGAGAGCCGATGCCCGAGGAGTACAGGGGCCAGAAGAAAAAGGGTGCTCAAGGGCAGGCGGCCGTCCGTCTTGTGAAAAACGTCGGCGATCAAACCGAAATAGGCGGCACTCACCAGGAGAAGGGCGAAGGCGGGCCAGAGCAGGAGCAACCACCAGCCCTTGAGAGCGAGGGCGGACAGGATCAGGGCAGCACCACCGCAGGCGTAACAGGAGCCTGCCCGATAATTCCTGGCAGGAGTTGCGGCGACAGGTTCGCGGATCAGATAGAAGCAGAACAGGGCGAGGACAAAGCCGCCGGCGACGTCGATGATGTGATGCTGCCAGGTGAGAACGGTCGAGAAGCCGATCAGGCTGAACCAGAGGTGAACCAGCCACTGCAGGGAGCCCCGGGTGTGGCGGGCGTAGGTGTCGGCCAGGAGGGTGCGCAGGGCGATGTGCAGCGACGGAAACATGTTGTACGGGCGATCGAAACCGTGCAGGAAGGTGAAGATCGGTCCCGTCCAGCCCTGAGGCACCGGCCGCGGCCAGGCGAATTGCAGGGGCATCAGCAGGAAGAAGGCCCCGGCGGCCAGGATGGCGAAAACGATCCGTTTGGCAAGCAGGTTTCTTTCCGCCCGGTCGGCGCAGACGAAGGGCGCGGCGATGAAGAACAGGTCGATCGACATGTAAGGGATGATCATCACCGGAACGAAGGGGATCATCCGCTCCCAGCCGTAAACCCAGGTGCCGACGTCGCTGCGCAGCGAGGTGAGCCAGGAACAGCCGCCATAGACCGCGATGAACAGCAGCGAGGTGGCCGCAGAGAGCAGCGCCGCGTAGATCAGTTCGCCGCGCGTCGGGCGACGGAGACGGTGAAAATGCCCCATTGGTCGACCTCCATTGCGATTTTTTCGAAACCGACTGCCCTCACCAGTTCGTCCATCTCGGCCTGGGAACGGCGGCGCATGATCCAGGGATCTCCGTCACGGTTGCTGAGAACCCGGGCGATCATGTCCACCTGTGGGTGCCAGGGCTGGCCGGTGTAGAGCAGGTAGCCACCCGGTTCCATGACGTCGGCGATCCCTTTCAAGGAGGCGCAGACCATGCCGTTGTCGGGGAACAGTTCGTACAGTCCCGATACGATGGCCAGATTGGGCCGGGGTCCCACGGCACGGATCGAATCGGGATCGAAGGCGTCCCCCTGTTCGAAGCGCACGTTCTCCAGCCCCATCTCCGCCGCGAGCGCCCGTCCCTGATCGAGGTTGGCCGGGGTGAAATCCCGCAGCAGGGCGCTGATCTCCCGATGACCGTTGACCTTGAGGACGTTGAGCACATAACGGCCGCATCCTGTGGCAACGTCGAGCAGACTTACCGGTTCGCCCGAGGCGGAGATCCGCTCGATAGTTTCGGTCAAAAGCTTCTCCAGATTCTCGCGGCGGTGGCGGATGCCCTTCCAGCCGATGGCGTTCAGGTAATTCCGGTCGAGGAATTTCCCCGGGAACCCCAGCCCGCGGGGCCGGTTCTCATAAACATAGTCGAGGGACTGGCCGGAGTCGAAGCCGGTTCTCCAGCCGAGGCGGATCCCGTCGCTCATTCTGCCGATGGTTTGCATCCCCAGTTTCTGAATAGCGTAGAAGAGGGCCGAAGGCCAGGTTGTGGACTGCCGCAGCAGGTCGTATTCAGTCCGGGTCGGACCGCCCCGGTCGGCTTCGAGCAGGGCCGAGCGGTCGATCTCGCGGTCGAAGGCTTCGAGGATGAATTCCCGGGCGTGGGTCAGCGGCCGTTGTCGCTCCTTTTCATTCAGGAGGGCGTGAAAAAACCCCGGATAGGCCTCCATCCGTTTCTTGGTCGAGCCGAGCCGGCGGTAGAATTGCCTCTGCGCCGCGTTCTTTACCACCCAGTCGGAGCCCGCCGAAAGGACCAGGGTCGGAGTGGTGATGGCGGCGGCGTCCTCGATGATGCGGGTTGCCGTATCGTGCATCTCGAGCAGGATGTTGACGGCGATTTCCTTGGTAATCAGCCTGTCCGCATCGTAGTCGAAGGCTGCCTCGGCATCATGGGTCAGCATCTTCGACTTGACATAGCTGCTGACGAAAGCCTTGCCTTTGATCTTGAGCAGCAGCCGGAGCAGGGGGATCGCCAGCGGCACATAGAGGCGGATACGGAAGGCCGGTGCGGCCAGGACCAGGGCGCGGATGCGGGGAGCGTAGTCGTGCACCCAGGCACTCGCCGTCACCGCGCCGACGCTGTTTGCCACCACGGCGATGTTTTCGACGGGGATCCCGTATTGTTCCGAAACATGGCGGACGAAGGCGTCCAGATCCCTGACCAGGTGGTAATAGCTGTCGGCATGGCCCCGTTCCCCCGGCGACTGGCCGTGGCCCCGGTTGTCCCAGGAGAAGGCCCAGAAGCCGGTCAGGCCGAGGCCCTCGACCTGAGAGGCCACCCGTCCGGAATGCTCGTGGCCGCGGTGGATGATGATCACGGCCCTGTCGCTGGTCATAGCGGGTTTCCAGCTGCGGTAAAACAGGCTGGTATCGTCCCAGCTGAGGAACGTTCCTTCCGATGTCGTCCAGTCTTCCATGCTGCCCTCCTTCGGGAAATGTGCGAATTTTTCAAAACCAAAACCGAAAATCTGTTCTCGCGCAAAGGCGCAAAGGGCGCAAAGGAAAAGCAGAATTTACAGGTTTTCTTGGCGCTCTTTGCGTGCTTGAGTGAGCAAAGCGAACGGGCACGAGGCGCTTTTCAAAAAAGGTTATTCCAATATGGTCCGCTGAACCTGCCGGGCCAGCTCCTGCATGCGTTTTTCCAGCTGCTTCATGAACTCCCCCCGCGATCCGGTCCAGAAGATCGACTCGCCGACGACCAGGTCGCAGACGATGGGAACCAGGATGCATTCCCCCCGGGGCAGGGCCTTGCCAAGCCCCTGCATGAAGACAGGAATGACCGGCACTTCTGGATGGCGTTGGGCCAGATGCGCCACGCCTGATTTGAAGGCGGCCAGCCGTTCCGGTTCACCCCGGGTTCCTTCCGGAAACAGCAGCAGGATATCGCCCGACTCGATCGCTTTTGAGCAACCGGCCAAGGGATCGCTCTTGCCGCTGCGGACCTGGCGCTGCAGGGGGATGATGCCGATGATGTTCAGGGCGAACCAGGCCAGCCATCGGTTTTTGAGGAAGTAGTCATCGGCGGCTACGGGGCGGAATTTTTTCAGCAGCCGCAAGGGGAAAAGCGAGGTTAGGACCATGGTGTCCAGGTGGCTGTTGTGGTTGGCGACGATGATCGCCGGCGCGGCTTTGTACAAACCCTCGCGGTTGCGGATGTTGACGCCCAGGGCGAAGAGGATCAGGGGGCGGATGATGCAGAGGTGCCAGATGTGGCGCAGGATGTTGGTCATTGTTATATTCCTGAAAGCATTATAAAACCTGTGAAACCGCGGGGGTTCGTCCCTTGCGCGACGAACCCCAACACCGCGGGGTTGCGTCCCCGCGCGAGTAAGCAGAAAAACGCGCCCCGCTCCTTGCCCGCCTTTTTCGCCCGCCGTCCACTCCGTTCCGGCTGCGTCACAGGGGGGTTGACAGGCAGAATCTGAAAAACCAAAATCGCCTCACTCCTCACTCCTCACTCCTCACTCCTCACTCCTCACGCATTCAGAAGTAAAAGTAATAAACATAATGAAAAAACAGCGGGGCGGTGAAGGTCAGGCTGTCGACACGGTCGAGGATGCCGCCGTGGCCGGGGAGCAGGGTGCTTGAGTCCTTGATGCCGATGTCCCGTTTGACCGCCGAGATGCAGATGTCGCCGAAAAATCCCGCGACGGCGATCAGGGCTCCCACCGGCAGGGCCTGCAGAGCCGGTATGGGGGTCAGCAACGGGGCGAGAAGGCAGGCCAGGATGGCGGTGGTGGCAATGCCGCCGATCAGGCCTGCCCAGGTCTTGTTGGGGCTGACCGTGGGCACGACCCTGGCGCGGCCGAGGCTCTTGCCCCAGAGGTACTGGGCGATGTCGTTCAGTTCCGTCAGGCTGATCAGAAACAGCACCAGTCCCGCTCCCGCCGCTTTCCCCTCTCCGTTCATGGGGAGCACCAGCAGGTAACCCAGGTGGCTCAGGCTGAGCACGGTGGTCATCAATCCCCACTGCAGGGTGCCGGCCGCCTTGAGGAAGCCTTCCGTCTGCCCCCGCAGCAGCATGCGCATCGGCAGCAACAGGAACATGTAGATCGGGATGAAGATGATGAACATCCCGTACCATTCGATGTAGGCCCAGAAATATTGCAGCGGAATGGCCAGGTAAGCCCAGAACAGCACCCGATGGTCGGCGCGGCGGGTGGGGATCAGGGTGATGAATTCCTTGAAGGCCAGATAGGAGATCAGGCCGAAGAAGATGATGGCGGCGCCTTTAGACAGGAGCAGTGCGCCGAACAGCAGGGCGACGATCAGCCACCAGGTTCTGATTCGCAGCACCAGTTCGGAGTGGTCCTTCTGAGGGCGCAATTTTTTCAGGATCAGGATGGCGGCGGTGCTGACGACCAACAGCGCCAGGACGGCCACCATGAACCAATGGACGCCGGACATCTGTAGGGGCGGACCCGCGTGTCCGCCCTGGTTCGTGACCATGCCCGATGCCGACAGGAAAAGCGACGGAATCATGCCTCCCCCTCCGCCAATGCGCGTTTGGCCCGATTGAAGATGGTCAGCAGCAGAAGAACGAAAATGGCGAACAACGCGATGTGCAGCCAGAGGCCGGCGGGAACCCCGGCCGCAAGCAAAAGTGCCAGCACGCCGAAGGCGAAGGCGCGGTCGCTTTTGCCCATCGGGCCGTCGTAACGCCGTTCCGCCCCGACGAGCAGGGCGAGCACTCCGGTCATCTCGCTGATAATGGCCAGGATGACGGTCAGTACCATCAGGGTCCGGTTCATGCCCGGAACCGTCGCCAGCGGCAGGTAAAGAGCGGTGTCGGAGAGGACGTCGCCAAGTTCGTTGAGGATCGCGCCCAGGTTGGATTTCATGTGGTGTTCCCGGGCCAGCATGCCGTCGATAGCGTTCAGGGCCATGCGCAGGAACAGCACGATCGGCAGCAGGCAGAGGGCCCATTGGGCGCCGCCGCTGAGCCAGATGATCACGCCGGTTGCCAGGGACAGCTGCAGGGCCGCCAGGGTGACCTGGTTGGCGGTGGTGCCGCGGTCTGCCAGGGTTTGGCAGAGGGGGCGGAGGAGGTTTTGGAAGGCTGGTTTGAGTTGGTAGATGGTCATGTCTCATCTCATTCTGTTGTTGGATCTTTTACATCGCGGGGTTTTGTCCCCGCACCCTTGATAACACCGTGGGGTTGCGCCCCCACACGACGCCTTACTCTTTTGATGCGCGTCAAAAGAGTAAGCAGAAAAACGCGCCCCGCTCCTTGCCCGCCTGCGGCGGGTACCCTCCGCGAAGCAGACGTCGGGCGGGCGGAAAAAACTCGCTCGCTACGCTCCCTCAGACAGTTTTTCCGCCTTTTTCGCCCGCCATCCACTCCGCTCCGGCTGCGTCACAGGGGAAAGAGAGTCAAAATCTTTTGGACCTTGAACCTTGAACCTTGAACCTTGGACCTTGAACCCTGAAACCTGCCCTACCCCTGCATCGCCGCCATCGCCGTCTCCCTAACCCCTCTCAGATCAAGCTTTCCAGTGCCCAGCAGCGGCAGAGTGTCGACCTGAACGAAACAATCCTTGCCCGGCTTCCAGAGGTTGGGCAGGTCGGATTCGGTCAGCAGGCTGTGCAGGGTGGGGGCGTCGCCGGCTTCCGGGGTGTGGACCACCACCAGTTTTTCGCCCCGCTTTTCGTCGGGGATGCCGGTTACTGCCAGTACGCCGGTTTGGCCCAGGGCGGCGTGCAGGGCGTCTTCCACCGCGCCGTGGGGGATCATTTCGCCGCCGATCTTGCTGAAGCGGGCGAGGCGGTCGGTGATGTGCAGGAAGCCGCTTTTGTCCAGACGGCCGATGTCGCCGGTCACGTACCAGCCGTCGCGGATCGCTTCGGCGGTCTTTTCCGGATTTCCCAGGTATCCGAGCATGAGGTTGGGGCCCTTGACCAGGATCAGTCCAGTCTCGTCCTCCCTCTTAAGTTCGAAGCTGTCCGGGTCGACGATCTTGACGGCGACGCCGGGGACAGGCAGGCCGACGCTGCCTTCCCTGGAGCCGGTCTGACGGATGCCGTCGATCTCCACGTCGGGGACCGACAGGCTGATGACCGGCGAGAGTTCGGTGGCGCCGTAGCCTTCCAGGGGGCGGATGCCGAATTTCTTCTCGAAACTGTCGGCCAGTTTGCTCTTGAGTTTCTCCGCCCCGGTCATGACCAGCCGCAGGGAGGCGAAATCCTCCTCTTTGGCGCGGCGCAGATAGGCCATGAGGAAGGTCGGGGTGGCGATCAGCAGGGTCGAGCGCTGCTCCCGGACCAGACGCGCGATGGTCTCCCCATCCAGGGGATTGCTGTGGTAGGCGGCAGAAAAGCCGGACAGCAGCGGCAGCCACAGGGTGCCGGTGAAGCCGAGGGAATGGAAAAAGGGCAGGGCCGAGCAGATGTTGTCCCTGCGGTTTACGCGGAAGACGATGCGCAACGCCTCGAGGTTGGAGAGGATGTTGTGGTGCGACAGCATCACCCCCTTCGGCTCCCCGGTGCTGCCGGACGAGAAGATGACCGTCGCCAGGCTGTCGGCCCTGAACCCTTTCGGTCGGGCCCAGAACCGGGTCGGCAGCCAGCGGGCGACGCAGAAGGCGCGCAGTTTTTCGCCCGTGGCGATTCCGGCCAGCAGATCCTCGACGAAGACCCTGCCGGACAGTTCCGGCAGGGTGCCGAGTTTTTCCAGGAACAGCTTCGAGGTGACGGTGGTTCGGATCTCGCAGCGGTCGAGGGCCGAGCGGATGCCCTCTGCCGATGCGGTGTAGTTGAGGTTGACGGGCACCGTGCCGTTGAGGTTCAGGGCCAGGTTGACCAGCGCCCCGGCCGCCGAGGGGGGCAGGCAGACCCCGGCCATGCGCGCATCGCCGGTCACGGCGGCCAGCCCCTTCGCCAGAATCCGGGCCGCGATCAGGGTTTGACCGTAGGTTAGATCGCGCCCAGCCGTATCGGCGATCGCCCGGCGCCGCCAGTTCTGCCGGGCGGTCTCCACAAACAGCTCGCCCAGGCTGCGGCGCTGGGGCTTGCGGGAGTCGAACCAGGCGGCGGACAGCTCCATCACCGCCCGGCGCACGTCGTGGGCGCTGCTGCCGGCCGGCAGAGGCTCGCCGAAAGCGATGGTGACCGGATAGGGCAGCTTCACGGGAAAGCGGGCCAGCAGTTTGCCGTGGGCGTAGGAGAGGATGCTGCCCCAGGCGCCGCCGATGTAGATCGGAATGATCGGGTGGTCGCTGCCCTTGACGATCCGCTCGAAGCCACCCTTGAATTCATTGAGCATGCCGTTGCGGGTGATCTCCCCCTCGGCGAAGATGCAGACCATGTAGCCGTCGTCGAGCGCCCGGCGGGAGTTGTTGATGAACTCCACCAGGCCTTTGCGGCCGTCTTTGGCCGATACGGGAATCACTTTCATCAGGCGGAAGATCCACTTGAGGAAGGGGGTGCGGTAGATGCTGCGATCCATGACGAAACGGATGCGCCTCTGCTGGGTGGCGACCAGCAGCAGGGCGTCGACCCAGGAGACGTGGTTGGCGATCAGCAGGGCTCCCCCTTCGACCGGCACGTTCCTTTCCCCGATAAGGGTGAGCCGGTAGCCGATCCGCATGATCACCAGGGCGATGAACCGGATCAGGAAAT
The DNA here is from genome assembly GCA_041390365.1 of Syntrophotaleaceae bacterium. Classification (NCBI taxonomy): domain Bacteria; kingdom Pseudomonadati; phylum Thermodesulfobacteriota; class Desulfuromonadia; order Desulfuromonadales; family Syntrophotaleaceae; species Syntrophotaleaceae bacterium. The sequence goes on from JAWKQB010000003.1 coordinate 947,286, forward strand.
CGGGCAGCAGCCAGAGGGTCAGGCCGGCCAGTATCAGGGTGATGATGCCGAGCAGACTGAAGGCGGCGCCGGCGGACATGCCAAGGGACTTGGACACCAGCCAGAGCAGGCCCGAGGCCGCCAGGGCGCCGACCCAGCTGAGAAAGCTGGATGCGGCCAGGATTTCACCGCGGCGGTTGGCCGGAGCGCGGAGCTGGATGAAGGCCTGCAGGGGCACGATGAACAGGCCTGCGCTGATGCCGAACAGGGCCACTATGATCAGCACCGCCGGGAGGTAGGGCGGGACGGCGTGCAGGGCGAAAGACGCCACCGCCAGCCCCGCGGCACCGATCGGCACCACGCCGAATTCGACGTTGCAGCCGGAGAGTCGCCCGGCCAGCCAGGAGCCGAGACCGATGCCGATGGCGGCGGGCACGAAAAGGTATCCGCTCTGTTCCTGACTGAAATCGAAAATATCCTTGCCGTACTGCAGGAGGTTGAGCTGGCAGAACGCGCCGACGAACAGGAAATAGGCGGCACCGATGACGGCCAGGAGCAGATAGTTGTCCTCCCGCAGGCTTCGCAGGGTGCGCCAGTAGGCTGCCGGCGATGCGGTGAGGGGGCGGCCGGTGTCGGGCACCGGTGTCGACGGCAGGGTGCAGGCGGTCACGAAACCCGCCAGCGCGAGGACGACTCCGGCCAGCAGGGCGATGCCGTAGCGTCCCCCGGACAGTTGCGCAAGGAAGGGCGCCAGAGCCGTACCGCTGACAATGGCCAGGAAGGTGAACATCTCCAGCAGGCTGTTGGCGCGGGACAGGGCTTCCCGGCCGACCATCTCGGGAACTACGCCGTATTTCGCCGGAGCCATGACCGCACTGTGGCAGCCGAGCAGGAAAATGGCGAGGTACAAGAGGACCGGACTGTGCAGCCAGGCTCCGCTGACGGCAACAAGGGCGATGCCGATCTCAGACCCTTTTACCCAGAGAATGATGCGGTTTTTCGGGAAATGGTCGGCCAGTGATCCGGCCAGCGCCGAGAACAGCAGGAAGGGGATGATGAAGGCGGCGCTTGCCTGGGCCGCCACCGCGCCCGCCTGATCGATGCCCGTCGGGCCGATCAGGAAGAACACGATGATCAGCTTGATCAGGTTGTCGTTCAGGGCCCCGAGGGCCTGAATGACATTGAGACGGCGGAAGCCGGAAGTCAGGTGCGGAATGTCGATGTCAGCCATGATGACCTCATTGGGAGATTTCGGTCTTGGGGGCGTCACAGGTCCTGGTTGGCCCGGCGCAGCAGGCGGGGAGTATTGCCGAGCACCCGGACCGGAAGCCCGAGGGCCAGTTTCAGCTGCAGGTCCTGGTCCCAGGGATTGCGCAGTGCGGCCAGCCGCCGGATGGTGCCGAAGGGCAGTCGGCCCAGCTGAAACCAGGGGGAGGTCAGTCCGGTGCGGGGCAGGGGCATGTCGGTGCCGTAATGCAGCCGGTCGTGGTACTGCTCGTAGCGCAGGATGCGCTGCAGATGGCCGAGGCGGTTGATCTGGGTCAGGGCGGAAATGTCGCCGTGCAGGTTGGGGAACTTTTTCATCAGCGCCAGGAAACGGTCGAAGTTGCGCTCCACGCCGTTGCGGCCGTTGCTGGCGCAATGGGCGGCGATAACGGTCACCCCCTGTTCCAGGGGCAGTCGCAGTTTCTCCGGATCGGCCAGGGTGTTGTCGGCCCGGGTGAAGGATTCCTCCTCGCCCGTATGGCTGAGCAACGGCAGACCCAGTTCCGCCAGGCGCCGGTAAAAGGGGGTCAGCGAATTGTCCGAAGGGTCGATGCCCTGAATCGAAGGCAGCCATTTCAACAGCACCGCTCCGCGGGCAACCGCCCGCTCGAGGCGATCGAGAGCGTCGGGACGGTAGGGGTTGACGCTGGCGCCGAAGAGCAGGTTGGGATACTGCCGGCAGGCCTGCTCGACGAAAGTATCGGGGATATACAGTTCGGTGAGGTTTTCGTCGAATTGCCCGCTGCTGTCGACGGCGCCGTCCAGGGCGAAAACGACCGCCTGATGAACCGAGCTCGATTCGGCGAGCTGCTGCGACATGCGGCGCAATACCAGCATATCCCCTTCATTCTCCAACTCATTGGAGGTGACGCCGAACGCCTTGAGGTAGTAGCGGAATTTCCAGCTGCCGCGCATCTTGGCGGAGATCCGGCAGCCGCTGTTGCCGGCGCCGATACCGGCGGTGTGGCAGTGGATGTCGATGACTTTGTCCTGCATAAACCCCTCTCGTTTTTTTCTTTAATATGCGTAATCGTACTCGTACTCGTACTCGGCTTTTCAGGCTTCGAGTACGAGTACCGTCCCTTCGGGACTGAGTACGAGTACGATTAATTGACTACTGCTTTCTTCGCAGGAGCCGTGCCAATTTCGAGCCAAGGATAAATTTTGCTGAATTAAAAAGATAATTTTCTTTTCGGCGGCAGATCCATCCGTGGCAAATAAAACCTGTTGACAAAAAATGCATACACGATGCACATTTTGTGTATGAATCGTCAACGAAAATTGACGGTCGAGGACCGTCGGACCTTTGAACTGATCAACCGCGCCGCTTTCGCCAACCCCTTCGGCCCCGAACGGGAGGAGCTGGACCGGCAGATTTCCGGGGAGAATTCGAGCCTTGGGCGGGAACAGCTTTTTGACCGGGCCGTTGTCCGGGCAGGGGAGGTTCTGCGGCGCCTCGGACCTGCCGATCTGCGGCTTTATGATGCCGAGGACCGGGACATTCTGCGGCATGCCTTCCTGTTTGAAATCTTTCACCAGTTCCGGAATCCCTTCGACGACTTCATTCGACGGCAGATCGCGGAGGGAGACAAACCGTGCAAAGCCTCATTCGCCCGGGAAGTGCTTTCCCGGCTGTCGGCGGCCGGTTTCGACGAGGAAGAATCCCGGCGATATCTTGCTATTTTCTATCAGATCCGCCGGGCCTGGTATTTCATCGACCAGACCCTGGCCGGTCTTTCCCCATCCATGCGCAACCTGCGCCGTCGGCTCTGGAACAGCATCTTCACCAGCGATATAGAGCGCTACGAAAAGCTGCTGTGGAACCGGATGGAAGATTTTTCGACCCTCCTGCTGGGGGAGACGGGTACCGGCAAGGGTGCCGCCGCGGCGGCCATCGGCCGTTCCGGTTTTATCCCCTATGACGAGCAGAAAGATTGTTTCGCCGAGAGTTTTACCCGCAATTTCTTGCCCCTCAACCTCTCCCAGTATCCTGAAACCCTGATCGAATCGGAACTTTTCGGTCACCGTAAAGGGTCCTTTACCGGCGCCATCGGCGACTATGAAGGGGTGTTTTCCCGCTGTCCCGCCCACGGCTGCATCTTTCTGGATGAGATCGGCGATCTTTCCCTGCCGGTGCAGATCAAGCTGCTGCAGGTGCTGCAGGAACGTACCTTCCATCCCGTCGGCAGTCACGAACGGAAGCGGTTTCACGGCCGGGTGATCGCCGCCACCAACCGGCCTCTCGAGGAGATGCGCCGGGATGGACAGTTTCGCGACGACTTCTACTACCGCCTCTGTTCCGACATTATCGTCCTTCCCAGCTTGCGACAGCGTCTGGAAGAGGACCCCCGGGAGCTGGACGTGCTGGTGCGGACCGTGCTTCGCCGCATGCTCGGGTCGGAGGGGGAGGAGCTTGAGGGTTTCGTCATCGCCGCCCTGCTGGATTCCGTCGGACTCGATTACCATTGGCCGGGCAATGTGCGGGAGCTGGAACAGGCCGTCCGGCGGATTCTTGTTTCGGGGAGTTACCAGGGGGAATCGGCGGCCCCAACCGTTCCGGCGATCCATTCCTTTTTTGCAGAGAAAGGAGAGTTGACCGCCCGCCAGCTTTTGGCCGCCTATTGTGAGCTGCTTTTTCAGCGCTATGGAACCATCGAGCAGGTCGCCCGCCGGACCGGCCTTGACCGAAGAACGGTCAAGAAACATCTTGCCGATCGGTCTTTCTGACGAGTATTGCACTTCGCAAAATCCATATCACTTGATACCGTTTTGACAGGGTTTCATCCAAATCGAAATAGAAATCGGGATCGGATTTTGGCCTTTGATTTTGGTTTGGATACCGAGGGTTTTGTATTGCAGAAAGTGCCCCAAATCGAACATCGCCAAATCGAAAAGGCTAACACCCGATTTCGATTTGGATAGCGATTTCGATTTGGAAAAATCATCAAGAGAAAGCCACAACGGCGGGCGGCAGTAGGGAGGATGCCGCCCGCCGTCGTTTGACGGAGCAGTTTTGAAATTCAGCTGGCGCCTCTCAACCGGTCCACACTCAGGGGGCCGGGTCCGGCGAATGAGAGATAAAGGAACACAAAGCAGTACAGTACCGCCAGTTCCCCGTTGTTAAGTAAAGGCCAGAATCCCCGGGGAGCGTGGGCCATGAAATAGGCCACGGCCATCAGGCCTGACAGCACAAAGGCTACAGGCCGGGTGAAAAGACCCAACAGAACCAGGCCTCCTCCGAACAATTCGAGAACTCCGGCCAGGCCAATCAGCGAGAAAAGGGTGATTTCCATTGATGGTGGCGCCGGGATGCCGAAAAGTTTCTGCGCGCCGTGCTGCATGAAGAGCAGGGCCGTCACGATTCTGAGAAGACTTAGGGTCCAGGGGGCGTTTCTTGCCATGAAGGAGTGAGTTTCGCGCATTGTGTTTTCTCCTGTTGGTCAATTGGTATAACAGTCTATGGTTCTCATTATATCGGGTTTTTTCCATTTCGAAACCGACGTTCGGGATGCGGAGTGATTCGCGGTTCGGCTTGTTGCCGGCCCAACCTGTGGTAGATTAGGAAAAAGCGCCGACCGATAAACCAGGAAAACGCTCCTGACCCTGTTTTCTCTGACCCTTTCACTTTGGGGCAGGGCTTTGAGAAAGGATTCGAACAGCAGGAAAATGAAGATACTCGTTGCCGAAGACGATCCTGTTCTGCTGCGCCTTCTCATAGAAATTTTGAGCAGATGGGGGTACCAGGTGATTCCCGCCGTGGACGGTGAGGAAGCGTGGCGGATATTGAAAGGCGAGGATCCCCCGCGCATGGCCATTCTCGACTGGAAAATGCCGGGGCTTGAAGGGGTGGAGATCTGTCGCCGGGTCAGAGCGGAACTCCCGGAACCTTATATCTACCTGATGCTTCTGACGGCACAGCATCGGGAGGAAGATCTTGTGACCGGCATGGAATCGGGCGCCGATGACTATATTGTCAAACCTTTCAAGCAGAACGAACTCAAGGTGCGCCTGCGAGCGGGGCGGCGGATCATCGAGTTGCAGAGCGAGTTGTTAAGCGCACGGGAGTTTCTTCGGGTGAAGGCCAGTCACGACTCGTTGACCGGTCTCTGGAACCATGAGGAGATTCTCGGCATACTTCATCAGGAACTGGCCAGGGCCGAGCGTGAAGGCCACGAGGTCAGCGCCATCATGGCGGATCTCGACCATTTCAAAAAGATCAATGACACCTACGGTCACCTGGCCGGAGATGTGGTTTTGATGGCGACGGCAGACAGGATGCATTCCCATATGCGTCCCTACGACGCCATCGGCCGCTACGGCGGGGAGGAGTTTCTGGTGATTTTACCCGACTGCGGCAGGGAATGTGCGATGGCTCTTGCGGAAAGGCTTCGAAAGAACATCGGCGGCAGCAAGGTCGACACACCGGAAGGTATTGTTTCCGTCACCGTCAGCCTCGGGGTCGCGGTGGCAGAAAAGGGCATTAAGATCGACGCCTTGTCTCTGGTCCAGGCTGCAGACAAGGCGCTCTATATGGCAAAAGAGAAAGGACGCAACCGGGTGGAAATCCATTCGAAGGGCGGGGGTCAGCGGTCCGGCTTGACGCATTGAAACCAGCCGACGGCACGTCACCTCGGGTTGTGCGTTTTCGTTGTTTTTCCATAGGGAGGGCTTCAGCACGGTCCCCTGCGGCTTTTAATGGGGCGATAGAAAAGCGCCCTCCCGAAGGCCGGTGAAAAAGTGCAGAGCGTATCCGCCCATCTGACCTGTATCATACCCGCCCTCCTGGACCACCAGAACCGGCAGGCCCAGCTCCCCGATCAGTCGACCGTTGCGGTGGAAATCCTCGTTGCGCAGAGGCCAGGTGCCGGTCGGGTCTCCCTGGCCTGTGTCGAAGCCGAGAGGCACTACGATAAAGCCGGGCCTGAACCGCTTGATGCGGCGCAGCGCCTGCTGAAGGGTCGATCGATAGCGCTCCGCCGTCAGCTTCTCCGGCAAAGGCAGGTTGAGATTGTAACCCCGGCCCGATTCGCTGCCCCGCTCGTCGTCAAATCCGCTGAAATAGGGATAGGCAAAGGAGGGATGGCCGTGGACCGAGACGGTCAGCACGTCGGGCCGCTGGTAGAAGATCTCCTGGGTGCCGTTGCCGTGATGATAGTCGATGTCGAGGACCGCCACCTTGCCCAAACGACTGAGATAGTGGGCAGCTACGGCGCTGCTGTTGAGGTAGCAGAACCCTCCGAAGAAGCTTCTCTCCGCGTGATGTCCCGGCGGCCGCACCAGAGCGTAGGCGAGCCGCTGTCCGGAGACGATCTGTCCGGCGGCGGTCAGGGCGCAGTCCACCGCCCGGCTGGCGGCGGGCCAGCTGTTGCGGGTCAGGGGCGTAAAGGTGTCGATGCAGTAGTAGCCGGCACGGATGGCCCGTTCCTTGGGAGGCCGGCTGGCGTTGCGCACCGGAAAGACATAGGGGTAAACCGCTTCGTCCTCCGGCAGACGGGCCGATACGGTTTTGAGATAGCGGACAAAGGCTGCGTCGTGCACCGCGGTCACATGCCTCTCGGAAAAGTGTCTGATCGGTACCGGGGCAAACAATCCGGAGGGGGCGAGGTGTTCCATGACCGCTTCGATCCGCGCGGGAGCCTCCACATAACCTCGCTCCCGGACATGATGTATGGCGTGTTGATCGTGCACCACCAGGGCGATGCGCTGATCGGCGGGGATGGGATCGGGAGTCGCCGCCGTTTCCGTTCCCGTCGAAAGGTAGCGGAACGGTCTCAGCTTCACCGGATCGTCGGTAAAGGAGTCCACCACCATCTGCACGTATTCCGGCGGACAAATGTGACGGTACTTCCGTTCCAGTATGGTGCGGACGATTTCCCGGGCCTGATCGGCCGGCAAAACCTGCTTTACTCCGAGATCATCGAAGACCAGATACGGGGGATTGTCCTGTCCCGGTTTGACGGGCGTTTCGTAACCCGTCCCGGTGATGGGCCTAGCGCCGAACCGCTCATAGAAGCGCAGCCGGGCGCGGTTCTGCCTGAGTATCGCTGGATCGCGGCATAACTGAGGATCGTCGGGCAGACACTCGAAGAAGAGTCCCAGCAAACCCAGGGTCCGGGCCTCCTCGCGTAAACGCCGATAGAGGGCGCCGCCGATGCCTCGACCGGTCATCTGCTTCGCGCTGGAGATGTATTCCAGGTAGCCGAACCGAAGTTGCGGTTCGTGCAGCAGCAGGGCGAAACCCTGTACCCGCCCGCGCTGATCGTCGGCCACATAGAGAATGGCCCGAAAGCCGTGTTTGAGAGGATTTTTCAGCTGGCCGGGCAGTTTGTCGATGTCCCGGGCGGACAGGTCGGGAAACTGGCTCCGAAGGATCTGGCGCACGTGGTCGATGGCCGTCCGGTTGATCGGCAACAGATCATCATAAATGCGGCGGATGCGGAACATGGTCGGCAGGTGCGGCTTGGATGCCGGCTTGAAAGAGGTGATGAATTCATTATAGCGCGGTTTGTGAAAAAAATGGCCCCCTTGCGGGGGCCTGGAGGTATATCATTGCATGGTGGTGGTCTGGTTTTCAGGAGGTTTTTAAATCAGCTGCGGGCCTGCGGCAGCAGCTCTTCGAGCAGGGTAAAATAGTCTTCCATGTCCGCCATGGTAAAGTCCCCCATGTGAGGAATGCGGAACGTCTGGTTCTTGATCTTGCCGTAGCCGTTATCCATGGCGTAGCCCCGCTCGCCAACCAGCTTCTTGAGTTTTTCCAGGTCGGTGCTGCCATCGTTGGTTCCGGTGGTGAGGGTGTTGGAACGGGCGCCCTCGGCCGCATAGAGTCCGAAGCCCTGCTTGGTCAGCCAGGAGCGGGTCGCCTCAGCCATCTGCCGATGGCGGGCATAGCGGTTTTCCAGCCCTTCGGCGAACATCTTCTTCAACTGATGACGCAAAGCGTAGATCTGGCTGATGCAAGGGGTGCTGGGAGTGTTGTTCTTTTCGTCGTTTGTTTCGAATTCCTCGAAATCGAAATAGTAGCCGCGATTGGGAGTGGTGCGGGCCTTGTCGAGGGCCTTGCGGGTGACGGAAAAGACTGCCAGACCCGGCGGCAGGCCGAAAGCTTTCTGAACCCCGGCCAGGCAGACATCGATGCCGAGGGCGGTGACGTCGATGGGGACGGCGCTCATGGAAGAGACGGTGTCGACGATGAAGGAGACTTTGGGGTATTTCTTCATCACCGCGGCGATCTCCTCCAGGGGAGACATGACGCCGGTGGAGGTTTCGTTGTGTACCACGGTCATGGCATCGTATTTACCGGTGGCCAGGGCCTGGTCGACCATTTCGGCGGTGACGGGTTTTCCCCAGTCGGCGGAAAAGAGGTCGGCCTCCAGGCCGCAACGCAAGGTTACCTCGTACCACTTTTTACTGAAAGCGCCGTTGGCGAAGCAGGCGCACCGCTTCTGCACCAGATTACGTACGGCCCCCTCCATAACCCCGAAGGCGCTGGAGGTGGAAAGGAAAACCGGACCGGGGGCGTTGAGCAGTTTTTTCAGATCGTCGACCACTTCTTTATGGAGAACCGCGTATTCCTTCATGCGATGGCCGATCATCGGGGTGGCCATCGCCTCGAGCACATCCTGGCTCACTTCAACAGGTCCGGGAATAAAGAGTTTCTTGCTCATGGTGTCTGCTCCTTAAAAAATCTGGTTTTGATAAAAATTCCGAGAGAGATCGTTTGCGGAGCCAGGAAAGAAAAAACGCCTGGCCTCTTTCAAGAAGGGGGCCCAGGCGTACGGCTGTCTCGGTCGTTGATTTCTGCTCCACGGTGGTGCCCCACCTTAACGCCAGTCGCAGAAGACCGCCAAATTTTCGATTCGCAGATCAACTACCATACCTTTCGATTCCCTGTCAAGAAAATCTCCTGAACCGGTAAAAACCTCAGGAATCTTTAACGGCAAAAAAATTCCCGATAAAAGCCTTGACATTGAAAAGGGGCTGATTATATTTAGCTCTGCTTGTTAGCACTCCTTCCTGACGAGTGCTAATATCTCGGCACCCGTTTCAGGGCTTGGTTCGCATCGATTCGGAACTTAAGCTTTTTTTGTTTGGCCTGCAGAGAAAGGCAACCGATAACGGGTCGAAACCCGGCATCCTATTTTATTGGCAAAGCGAGAAAGGAGATTTGACATGAACATCAGACCGTTGCGTGACCGCATTATTGTTGAGAGGGTTGAAGAAGAGGCCAAGACGGCCGGCGGACTCATCATTCCCGATTCCGCCAAGGAAAAACCTCAGCAGGGAATTGTCAAGGCCGTTGGCAAGGGCAAGGTGACCGAGGACGGCAAGGTGCTGCCCATGGATATCAAGGTTGGTGATCGGGTACTGTTCGGCAAATACGCCGGCAGCGAGATCAAGGTCGACGGGAAGGAATACCAGATCATGCGCGAGGACGATATCCTCGGCGTGCTCGAATAACCGACAACCCTCTCAATTTCGATTCAAAGGAGATAGTGAACCATGGCTGCTAAAGAAATCAAATTCGGGCAGGACGCCCGTAAGCACATCCTGGATGGTGTTAACCAGCTGGCCAACGCCGTCAAGGTAACCCTCGGCCCCAAAGGCCGCAATGTGGTCATCGAAAAATCCTTCGGCGCCCCGCTGATCACCAAGGACGGCGTGACCGTTGCCAAGGAGATCGAAGTGGAAGGCAAGTTCGAGAACATGGGCGCCCAGCTGGTCAAGGAAGTCGCGTCCAAGACCTCCGATGTCGCCGGTGACGGCACCACCACCGCCACCGTGCTGGCCCAGGCCATCTACCGCGAAGGCGTCAAGCTGGTTTCCGCCGGTCACAACCCGATGGAAATCAAACGCGGCATCGACAAAGCTGTTGAAGCGGCCGTCGCCAACCTGAAAAGCCTGTCAAAGCCGATCAAGGACCACAAGGAGATCGCCCAGGTCGGCACCATTTCCGCCAACAGCGATGCCACCATCGGCAACATCATCGCCGAGGCCATGGAGAAGGTCGGCAAGGAAGGCGTTATCACCGTCGAGGAAGCCAAGGCGATGGAAACCACCCTCGAGACCGTCGAAGGGATGCAGTTCGATCGCGGCTACCTGTCCCCTTACTTCGTGACCGATCCCGAGCGGATGGAAGCGGTCATGGAAGACGCGCTGATCCTGATCCACGACAAGAAGATCAGCAACATGCGCGACATGGTCGGCATCCTTGAAGCCGTCGCCAAACAGGGCCGTCCGATTCTGCTCATCTCCGAAGATATCGAAGGCGAAGCTCTGGCTACCCTGGTGGTCAACAAGCTGCGCGGCACCCTCAACGTGGCCGCGGTCAAGGCTCCCGGCTTCGGCGACCGCCGCAAGGCCATGCTCGAAGACATCGCCATTCTCACCGGCGGCAAGGTGATCGCCGAGGAGCTCGGCTTCAAGCTGGAGAACGCCACCCTCGACATGCTCGGTTACGCCAAACGCATCGTCATCGACAAGGAAAACACCACCATCATCGACGGCGGCGGCAGCGAAGCCGATATTCAGGGCCGGGTCAAGCAGATCCGGGCCCAGATCGAGGAGACCAGCAGCGACTACGACAAGGAAAAGCTGCAGGAGCGCCTGGCCAAGCTGGTCGGCGGGGTCGCCGTGGTCAAGGTCGGCGCCGCCACCGAAACCGAAATGAAGGAGAAGAAGGCCCGCGTCGAGGACGCCCTGCATGCTACCCGTGCAGCTGTCGAAGAAGGCATCGTGCCTGGCGGCGGAGTCGCTCTGATTCGCTGCATCAAGGCCCTTGAAAGCCTCAACCTCCAGGGCGAGCAGATGTTCGGCCTGAATATCGTCAAGCGCGCCCTTGAAGAGCCTCTGCGGCAGATTGCGGCGAATGCGGGCGCCGAAGGTTCCATCGTAGTCAACAGAGTGGTTGGCGAGAAAGATTCCTTCGGTTTCGACGCCGCCACCGACGAGTACTGCGACATGATTGAAGCCGGCATCATCGACCCGACCAAGGTGGTGCGCAGTGCCCTGCAGAACGCTTCTTCCGTGGCCGGCCTGATGCTGACCACCGAAGCCTGCGTTGCCGAAGTGCCGAAGAAGGATGAAGGCATGGGCGGCATGCCCGGTGGCATGGGCGGCATGGGAGGAATGGGCGGCATGGGCGGCATGATGTAATTTCGCCCTCCGCTGTTCGCTTCTGAATGCAAAAAAGCCCTCCGGATCCGTCCGGGGGGCTTTCTTATTAATAAATGTCCTGGTTAATTTGCTATTGTTTTTTCCAAATCGAAATCGAAATCGGGGTCGAAAGGTAAATAAGGTTACGCTCCCCGGGGCAGGGCGAACAGATCGGTTCGCCCCTAGGGATATCGCCCTAGGACAATTCTCTCAGGGCACGATCAATTCCTCGATTTTTTCCCGATCCATCGGTGCCACTTCGAAGACTTCCGGTGCCTCCTTCCCCACCAGCAGCACCCGTACCGTGGGACAATCCTTCCCCTTGCCGTAGGCGGCGACAATGGCGGCTGCCTGCCGCAGATCATCTTTGTCAGGATGGCCGCTGATCAGGCCGAGAGGGCCGCTATACAATTCAGCACGGAGGAGCAGGTGGTTGTCATCGGCAAGGTTTTTTATCGCTTCGTTGGTTTCCCGGTTTCTGCCGAGGGTTAATTTGGCTCGTGAAGAGAGACGGTACTGACGACCGAGCTTGAGCAGCTCCACATCCTTCGGGGTGCAGTCCGGGTGGTGATTCAGCAGATCCTGCAGGCGTGCGGTAAAGGATTTTTCGGTGAGCAGGCACCCTCCCCCCGAACTGGGAACATCGGCCAGCCCCCACTGTCGGGCCAGTTCCTCCTGCCGGCGCCGTGTGCGTCCCTGAATGTTCAGCAGTTGCTCCCGGTCGACCAAACCTTTTTCCTCCATGGCAGTCACCGGCAGCAGCCTTGCACTCAGAGGGCGCAGGATGAAATCGCCGCAGCCGGAATGTTTGGCGACAGCCTGCAAGGCATTGAGATTCTGGCTCATGGGTCTCTGGCCAAGGACTTCTCCCGAAAAAAGAAAGTCGAAATCACCCTGGCGGACCAATTCTCCGGCAATGCGGAACATCATGGCATGGCAGTCGATGCAGGGATTCAGGTTCCTGCCGTAACCATAGCGGGGATTTTTCAGCATTTCGAGGTGAATCTCGCTGATGTCCCTGACGATAAGCGGGATGTCTATCTGCCGGGAGGCTTTGCGCGCCCGTTCCGCCCCGAAGAAAGGGGTCACGTAAACGATGCCGGTCACATCGACACCCTGTTTCTTAAGAACCATGGCGGCGAGAATGCTGTCGAGACCTCCGGACAAAAGGCCCAAGGCTTTACTCATCATTATCCTCCAAAAAAACGTCTAATTTGTCGGCCTGGTCGCCAACGGTTTTGGCCATCGAAAGTACCACGTCCCTTATCTGATATCCAAATCGAAATCGCTATCGAAACCGGTGCTGAATTTCCCCTTTCAGCTTTTGGGGTAAGTCCGAAATTTCTTGAACCCGATAACGTTTCGATTTCGATTCAGGAACCCTCCTTTTTTGGATAAAGATAGTTGCCCTGAATACGACAAAAATGGTAAGTTATGCCCGCCTGGGATAGAACGCTGTTACTGCCAACTGCAGGTTGGGGGAGGACGGTTTCGTACCCGGGCAAACGCATAACTGGAGGCCTTACCTTGAAAGATAGTTTCGGGCGTAAAATCGAATATCTCCGTCTTTCCATCACTGACCGATGCAATCTTCGTTGCCGATACTGCATGCCCGCGGAAGGGGTCGAGCCGATAGAACATGGCGAAGTCCTGACCTACGAGGAGATGCTCAGAATCGCTTCGGTGGCAACCCGTCTCGGCGTGAAAAAGATCCGTATTACCGGAGGGGAGCCCCTGGTTCGCCGCGGCATCGTCGACTTCATCCGGGAACTCGCGGCGCTGCCGACGGGACCGGAGATCACCATGACCACAAACGGAGTGCTGCTGGCGGACATGGCCTTCGATCTTCGCAAGGCCGGTCTGTCCCGCGTCAACGTGAGCCTTGATTCTCTCCGGGAGGACCGTTTTCAGCTGATCACCCGGCGGCCCGGTCTGCAAAAGGTACTGGACGGGATCGAAGCTGCCGACGCGGTGGGGCTGACCCATCTCAAGATCAACATGGTGCCGCTGAAAGGCATCAATCATGACGAGATCGTCGACTTCGGCCGTCTCGCGCTGGAACATCCCTGGGAGATCCGGTTCATTGAATTCATGCCGGTCAGTTCCGGGCTCGATTTCACTCCGGAGCACATGTTTCCGGCAAAGTCCATTCTCGAGGAGCTGGGCAAGATCGGGAAACTGGTTCCCCTTCTCCGGCAGGGGCCGGCCGGTCCGGCACGCCTGTTCCATTTTCCCGACAGCCCGGGCCGGGTCGGCGTAATTCCCGCCATTTCCGACCATTTCTGCGGTGAATGCAACCGGATGAGGATTACGGCTGACGGCCGCATCCGGCCTTGTCTTTTTTCGAGTGAGGAGATCGATCTGCGGGAGGCCTTGCGCAGTTCCTCTTCAGATGAGGAAATCGAACGGCTTTTGCGCGAAGCGGCCTGCATCAAGCCGCAGCGACACCATATCGGTGAAAAGGAGTTCCGGCAGGGAGGCCGTCGCATGCACGGCATCGGTGGATAAGGGATTCCTTAAAGTTGGAATACAACGGAGCGCTCAGGCGCTCCGTTGTCGTTTTTGCTTCCGGTCTGGCGGCTATTTATCCTTGTACCCTTCATGGCAACGGGCGCAATTGCCTTGACTTGCAAAAGCCTGCTCTCCGTTATGACAGGACCCGCAGAGCTGACCTGCGTAAAGAGCCTGCATGGTGATTGGTTTTGCCCCCTTCAACATCCTGGGAAACAGATCCCTGTTGTGGCAGGTTGAACAAGGCTGCCGGTGATCGGTCCCGCTGAAGGTGACCGGGCCGGCGCCCCCGCCTTCATAAGTGAGGCTCTGGCCAGGCAGAACGGCAAAAGCAGGAGCTGCCAGAACCGTGCTCAGTAAAAAGACAACCTGGAATAACTTCATGGACTATCCCCCTTGTTGAGTCACGCGGGCTCAGGCGTTGTCTCCTGAAATTGCTCTGCCGACCAGTTCCAGAACATGAACGGCTCTTTGCTGCAGCCCGGCATGGTTGAGCGTATCCTGCAGCTGCATGATGCAGCCGGGGCAGGCTGTAGCGACCAGCTCCGCACCGCTGTTTCGAATCGCTTCTGCTTTGCGGCTGCCGATTTTTTTGCTGGTTTCGTAATGATAAACCGAAAAGGTGCCGCCAAGCCCGCAGCAGCTATCAGCTTCGGTCATCTCCACCAGTTCGATTCCCGGCACGGCCTGAAGCAAGGCTCTAGGCTCAGCGAGAATTCCGTGGTTGCGGAGGTGGCAGGGGGTGTGAAAGGTCACCCGCCGGGTTTGCAACGGTACCGGCAGGGACTGCAAAGCATCGGGAAGTCCCTGGTGGACGAGAAAGACATTGATGTCGATGACCTTTTCGGCCAGTTGCTCGAACTCCCCCCCATGTTCCCGCATATATTTGGTCAGGCCGCTGAGGCAGGAAGCGCAGGCGGTGACGATATGATCCGGCTGGTGATGGGTTAAGGCGGACAGGTTTCGCAAGGCGAGTTTTTCCGCCGTTGCTCCGTCTCCGGAACAGAGCGCCGGCAGGCCGCAGCAGCCCTGATCTTTCGGGATCAGGACATTCATGCCGAGATGGCGAAGGGCCTGCAGGGCGCTTTCTCCGATCTCCGGATAGATGTGGTTGATCATACAGCCGGTAAAGAAGGTCACCAGCGGCCGGTCGGGAGCGCCGGCCAGGAATTCGGGATGGCGATCCCGGAATGGTTTCCCGGTAAATTCGGGCAGGGAGCGGTCCCGGGTAATGAAGGGGGCGGGAAACCGGAGCCGCAAGCCACTCTGACGTTGTATCTTTTTGAACAGCAGAGGGGAAAAAAGAGCGCCGGCCCGGGCCAGAAGCTTCATCAGCAGAGGCCTTTTCAGCACCGTAGAGATTCCCCGTCCGAACAGGCTCAGACCCTTGCGTTTTGCGATCTCCCGGCGTGCTGCCAGCATGATGTCGTCGACCGGAACCTGGTTCGGGCAGTTCTGCACGCATTTGCCGCACAGCAGGCATTTGGAAATGCTTTCTCCCAATTTACCGTCCGGTCCAAGTTCGCCATCGAGCAGCGCCTCGGCCAGGGCGACCTTGCCCCGGGCGACGGTTGCTTCGCGATTCTCCTCACTGAAGACAGGGCAGTGGGCACGACAGGTCCCGCATTTGACGCACTGCCGGATCTGGTCCCGGTACTCTTCAAGCTTTTTGTGCCGATTCATCTCTATAAAATCATTCTCGTAAAGATTGTTTTTATCCGGTTTTATCTGCGTGCATCCGCCTTTATCTGCGTTCGGTAATGGTTTTGAAATGCTGAATCGAACGCAGATAACTTCGGATAAAGGCGGATAAATAATGGTCGCTATTTTTCTTCCAGGAAAATCTTCCCCGGGTTGAGAATATTGTTCGGGTCGAGGGTGCGCTTGATGGCTTTCATGTAGGCAACGGCTGCCGGGTCGAGTTCCATGGGGATGTAGGGGGCCTTGGTGACGCCGACTCCGTGCTCCCCGCTCATGGTCCCCCCGAGTTCGAGGGTGGCGGCGAAGATCCTTTCGATGGCCTCCTCGGCTTTCTCCTGGTGCCCGGGAACCGCCCGGTCGACCATGATGTTAACGTGGATGTTGCCGTCACCGGCATGGCCGAAGTTGACGATGGGAATCTGCAGTTCCTTCGAGATCCCTTCGATGATACGGATCATTTCCGGCAAACGACTGCGGGGCACACAGATGTCCTCGTTGAACTTGTCGGGATTGACCTTGCGCAGGCTGGGCGAGACGCTGCGGCGCACCTGCCAGATCTCCTCGCTTTCCTTGCTGTTGCCGGCCACCCGGGTTTCCAGGACGCCGAGGGGGGAAACGATGTCCAGAATTTTTTCCGCCTGCCGCTCGATGAGGTCCCGGTCGCCATCCACCTCGATGATCAGAATGGCCCGGGCTTTCTCGGGGATGGCCAGATCGGTGGCCTGGCGGACGCACTGGATGGTGGTTGCGTCCATGAACTCGAGGGTGGTGGGGATGATCTTGCCGCGCACGATGGCGCTCACCGCCCGGGCCGCCCCGTCGATGGAGTCGAAGGCGACCAGCATGGTCTTTTTGGCGGCCGGCAGGGGCAGAAGCTTGAGGATAATCCGGGTGATGATGCCGAGCGTCCCCTCACTGCCCACCAGCAGCTTGGTCAGATCGTAGCCTACAACTCCCTTCATGGTCTGCCCCCCGGTCCGGATGATGTCGCCCTGGGGTGTGACCGCCTCCAAACCGAGCACGTAATCCTTGGTCACCCCGTATTTCACGCAGCGGGGACCGCCGGCACATTCGGCGACGTTGCCGCCGAGGGTGCTGAACTTGAGGCTGGCGGGATCGGGCGGATAGAACAGCCCCTTTTCCTCCACGGCCTGTTGAAATTTCCATGTGATGACGCCCGGTTCCACTTCGGCGATCAGATTGTCTTCGTCGATCCGCAAAATCGCATTGAGCCGGGTCAGGACGAGGGCGATGCCCCCTCTGATCGGCAGGCTGCCGCCCGTAAAACCGCTGCCGGCACCGCGCGGATAGACCGGAATCTTTTCGGCGTTGGCCATTTTCATGACCAGGCTGATCTCTTGAGCATTCGCCGGAAAGACCACGGCATCGGGCAGGTATTCCTGCTGGGTTGCGTCGTAGGAATAACAGATGCGATCTGCCTTGTCGGTGGAGACGTGTCCGGGCCCGACGATATCCTTCAGAATCCTGATGAGGCGAGGTTCCATAAGCGGTAATTTTCTGTCCTTATAGTATGGGGGGAATCGGTTTCGGCGTCGGTATCGGTGTCGCTGTGTCTGGCGAACTGGGCGAAAAGGCGCTATTCCGATACCGATAGCGACCCCGCCCCCGATTGGGTGTGCGTAACCGATACCGAAAAACTGATTTCCAGGATCAGGAATCTTAACAGAAGAACCGCTATCCCGTCTACCCCCGCGAGTTTTCTGCGGAAACTGTCAGGTGGCCCGGCACGGTTTCATTGACAGGGTGGGGGGGATGGCCTAAAATCCCCTTTTGGAATTTTCGGGGAGGTCGCGTTGAAAAACAGGTCCATTTTTGTCTGCCAGCAGTGCGGGTACCAGAGCCCCAAATGGCTTGGGCGGTGTCCGGACTGCGATCAGTGGAATACCCTGACTGAAGAGTCCAGGGCGGTTGCCGGCGACAAGAATCGTTTGCTTCCTCCCCCTGCAAAGGCGCAGCGCATTCATGAAGTGCAGGGGCAGGCCGAGGAGCGGCACCGATGCGGCATCGGCGAACTCGATCGGGTCCTCGGCGGCGGTGTGGTTCCGGGCAGTCTGGTCCTGATCGGCGGGGACCCCGGCATCGGTAAGTCGACGCTGCTGCTGCAGGCGGCCAACCGGCTGGCCGTGGGCGGACTGGCTCTGTATATCACCGCCGAGGAATCCGCCCGCCAGGTCAAGCTGCGGGGCGAGCGCCTGGGGGCATCCGCTCCCGATTTGTACGTCTGCCCGGAAACTTCCCTGGAAGCCATTCTCGAAAGGGTCAGGGAGCTGCAGCCGGCTTTCCTGGTCGTCGACTCCATTCAGACCATCTTTACTTCGGCCCTCGAATCGGCCCCGGGCAGTGTCGCTCAGGTGCGGGAATGCGCCGGCCGGCTGATGCAGCTGGCCAAAGGCAGCGGCATTTCGACCTTTATCACCGGCCACGTCACCAAGGGGGGCGCCATAGCAGGCCCCCGCATGCTGGAGCACATGGTCGACACAGTTCTCTATTTCGAGGGAGATCCCGGCCATCCCTACCGCATTCTGCGCGCGGTCAAGAACCGGTTCGGCTCCACCAATGAAATCGGTGTCTTCGAGATGAAGGAGTCTGGTTTGGCGGAGGTGTCCAATCCCTCGGAACTCTTCCTGGCCGAACGACCGGAGGGGTCCGCCGGAAGCGTCGTCGTGCCGTCCCTGGAAGGAAGCCGGCCGATCCTTGTGGAACTGCAGGCACTGGTCGCTTCGACCTCCTTCGGCACTCCCCGGCGCACCGCCATCGGCATCGACCATAATCGGGTTTCGCTGCTGGTGGCCGTACTGGAAAAGAAGGTCGGGCTTTCCCTGCTGTCCCAGGACATCTTTCTCAACGTAGCCGGTGGCGTTCGACTGGATGAACCGGCCGTCGATCTGGGGATCGTGGCCGCCCTGGCCTCCAGCCACCTCAACCGTCCGGTTGCCGCCGGCATCATTCTTTTCGGCGAAGTCGGCCTGACCGGGGAGGTCAGAGCCGTTTCCCGCCCGGAGCTGCGCATCCGGGAGGCGGCGCGGCTAGGTTTCAACCGATGCTATCTGCCTGCGGGAAATCTGAAGAATCTGGAAGCTCCGTCCGGCATGCGGCTGATCGGCGTCGCCAGCGCCGGTCATGCCCTCGAGGAGATTTTCGATTGAAGACGGCTGGCATTGTCCTGGGTTTGATGCTTTTCCTGCTGCCGATGGCCGGCATTGCGGACGCTACCGAACCATTGTATGCCGCCCAGGTATCCTGGCTTCCCTGCAAAACCGAGGCAGAGCTGAGCCAGGAGTTTCAAAGAATGCGGGAGCAGGGATTCGATACCCTGGTCGTGCGCGTGTTTCACAATCGCGGCGACCGGTTCTATCCCTTCATTCAACCCGGGGCCGATGCCGGAGTCTACTTTAAAACCCGGGAAGCCCCCGTGGTCGCCGACATCCTGACCCCGCTGATTCCTCTGGCCCGAGCCGCCGGACTCAGGGTGTATGCCTGGGCAAACACTTTGTCGACCCCGTTGACCGGTTCCCGGGATCTGCACGGCCGCCGATATGAACTCGCCCAGGGGTCGGTCACTGCCACGGAAAAGCTCGATCCCTTTCACCCGGAAGTCCGGAATCGGCTCCGGGCCCTCTTCGAGGATCTGGCCCGTTATGATCTGGATGGAATCCTGCTCCAGGACGATCTGGTTCTGCGACATACCGAGGGATTTTCCGCAGCGGGCCTTTCGGCCTATCTCAATCATTCCGGTCAACTGCCGGACCCAAAGGATTTTTATCGGAATCTGAGGCGGGATGCCGAAGGCCGGGTACGGGTGGGCGCCTATTCCGCAGCTTTTCGCCTCTGGGCCCGGTGGAAAGGTCGAACCCTGCTGAATTTGGCGACTTCCCTGCGCGAAGCTGTTCGACAGATCAACCCGGACCTGAAGCTTGTCATCAATCTTCCCTATGAAGTTCTGTCCAACCCGGAGGGGGCCCTGGCCTGGTTTTCCCTCGATTTCGCCGAGGTTCGCAAATGCGACTTTGATTACCTGGGATTGATGCTGTATCATCGCCAGATGGCCCGGGAGCTTGGGGTGTCCATCGATGAGGCCATGCGGCTGGCGGGTCGTCTGGCTGCAGAGGGCGCCGGCCTTCTTGGCCGCCCGGAGCGGTTGCTGGTCAAGTTGCAGGCAGTCGATTTCGAGAATCTGCAGCCGATTGTGTCAAAGGAGCGGGATGAAGTCTCCGGTAAGCTTGGGCGGCAACCGTTCAGCAAGGCCTGGTTTCCCTATGTCAGGCCCTGATTCGATCGGACGCCGTTCTCGAAGCGGCTGATTTCAGACTATTCAACAGTCTAGGTTGCGTTTTATACCAAGTGGTGCTTGGAGCGTGGTGAGAATTTTTTCGTTGTCCGTGAAGCGGTAGCGTAATGATTGTCGTTGTCATAATCGTAATCGGGCAATAGTTTCTTTAAGGAGCAATGATGAGCGATAAACTGACCCATTTTGACGAAGAGGGAAAAGCTGTAATGGTAGAGGTGGGGGACAAGGCCCCGACCCATCGGGTGGCCGTTGCCCGGGGAGAGGTGAGGATGCAGGAAGCGACCTTGCAGCGCATTCTCGAGGGGGACATGTCCAAAGGCGACGTGCTTGCCGTTGCCCGTCTAGCCGGCATCATGGCAGCCAAAAAAACACCTGACCTGATCCCCTTGTGTCATCCGTTGCTGCTGACATCCATCTCCATCGAATTTTTTGCCCACACGGGAGAAGGGCGGATTGAAATCGAGGCCAGGGTCCGGGTCACCGGACAGACCGGGGTGGAGATGGAGGCTTTGACCGCCGTTGCCGGCGCTGCTCTCACCATATACGATATGTGCAAGGCGGTGGACAAGGCAATGGTGATCAGCGAAGTCCGTCTGATGGAAAAGCACGGCGGTAAAAGCGGCTCCTTTGTACGGCAGGACTGAATGGCCTCGGCGATGGTGACGACTAGACTTGGCCTTTAAATTGCATAGCTGCTGCAAGGAGTAAAAAATGGCGGAGAAATCGACCTTTGGCATACGGCGGGCATTCCAGGTACCTTTGGGTTTGCTGCTGGTGTCTCAGGCGAGCATGCTGGGTATCGGTATCGTCCGGAATCAGGCTCCTGGGAGGCTTATCGCAATAGGTGTGATAGTTCTGCTCCTTGCCGGACTTTTTACGGAGAACCTTTTTCGTCGAATCGTGCTGGATCAGGAGTCGATAACGGCTTTTCGGTGGTTTCGGCGCAGGATCCTCCGTTTTTCCGACCTCACCGCCCTGGAGGCCGTTGTCATGCGGAAGCGGGTTTTCACTACCCTCTGGGTAGACGACAGATTTTTGTTGATCTCCAATGCTTATGAACGTTTTCCGGCACTGTTAGCCGCCCTCGTCAACCGTGCTCCAAAAGAGGCTGTTGCGGAAGAGGCACTTCGCCTGGCCGGGGATCCGCCTCGTTATAATGGTCATGTCTTCTTCTGCTGGGTCGCGCTGCTGTTTTCCCTGCTCATACTCTGGCAGCAGTTGACAGGACATTTTTGAGGCGATTGCGGGCCCCCAATTTAGTTGACTTGAAGATGGTTTTCATTTAGATTTACAGTTCCAAAATGAGCAAGGGAGCAGCAGTATGGACCAGGCAAAAATTGAAGAATTCAAGGCGATACTTGAGTCCCAACTGGAAGCGTTGCTAAAGGATGCCGACAAAACCGTTTCGGAAATGACCGATGAAAACGGGAATTTCCCCGATCCCACCGATCGGGCATCCTTGGAGTCCGATCGCAACTTCGAGTTGCGCATCCGGGATCGGGAACGCCGTTTGATCATGAAGATTCGAAGCGCTCTTGAACGAATCGAAAATGGAGAGTTCGGTACTTGCGAGTGCTGTGAAGAGCCGATCGGTGAAGCCCGGCTTCATGCCCGGCCGGTGACGACTCTCTGTATCGAGTGCAAAACCGAGCAGGAGCGCAAGGAGAAGATAGGCTGAAATTTCCGGTTGCCGATCGTTCTGGACCCCGCGGTGAAAGGTTGCCATGACGCTGGACTGGCACAAGGTTTTGTGCGAGGTTGTCGGAATCGTCAACCGGGAGCAAGAAGATTTTCCCCGAGTTTTCCAAAAGGCTCTGGCTTTTCTGCAAGAGGCGCTTCCCGTCGACGAGGTGGTGCTGCTCCTCATGGACAGTTTCGAGGGTCCGGTGTCGCAGGTTATTCCCGCTGCCGGGCCCGTCCTTTTTAATCCCAGTCAATTCGCCGGGCGTGCTGTCGACCCCATGGCCATGGCTTCGCCGGGTTCGGTGGTTCGAAACGGCTGCCAGGTCCAATGTGCCGCCGGTGAAACGGGGCGAGGTTCTACCGTCCTCTCCCTGTCCCTTCCCCCTGACTTCCCCTGCTCTCCCCAATTTGAGGCCCTGGTTGGCGCCGTAACCCTGCTTATGCACAACAGGTCGATGCAGTGGCGGATGAGGCGCGAACCCGACTGGGCTCGTACAGCAGGTCCGCTTTCCCTGCTCGCGGAACTGGCGCGCAAAATCAACCAGGCCCGAACGATGAACAGACTGCTGCAGGCGGCCTCTTTCCTGCTCCAGACACGGCTATCGCTGGGCGGCGTTTTTCTGAGGCCGCTGGTTGGTGGAACCGTGCATTCGGCACCCGTTTTCCATATTGCGGGCCATTGGGCCGTCTGGGAAACCCGCATGCTGGAACTGGAGGAACAGCTGGCCTTCAGGGTTCTGGAGAACGGGGCCGCCTCATCCGCGCAGGAAGAGATCTGCGAAGATCTTCTTGCCGAATGGTCGGGGCCGGAGGTCAGGGTCCTCCCTCTCGTCCTTGGAAAGGATCTCTGGGGGGTTATGACGGTTTTCGGAGAACAGGCTGAAAAGACACAAAGCTCTCCCGGTCCTCATCACGAGGTGCTGATGGCAGTTGCCGAGTTGCTCCCGCTGTCAATGGAAAGGGTGGCGGCCCTGGAGGAACTCAAGGCCCTCTCGGCGGAAAACCTGCGCAAGCTGGAAGAAACGTCCCTTCTCTACCGGATTTCCCGTGCCATTCACAGCACTCTGCGGCTTGATGAACTGATCCATCTGATCCTTTCGGCGGCGACGGTTGAGGGAGGGCCGGGTTTCGAAAGAGCCATGCTTTTCATGGTCAATGAACGAAGCGGAATATTGCAGGGCATGCTCGGAGTAACCCGGGAGACGGCACCGGTGATTCTGCCGATCGATCAGGCGCTTCTGGCCTGGGAGCGGCCGGAGGTCGGCGAAACGGCCCGGGAGGCTCAACGGCAGGCTCCCTTCTGCCGTCAGGTGATGAAGCAGCGCCTGCCCCTCGACCCGTCAGACAATCCCCTGGCCAAAGCTGTGCAGGAGAAGCGGGTTGTATTCGTGCCGACACCCCAGTCGGAAACGACTTCATTTGAGGAACTGACCCGGGTCCTCGGCCTGGCACCCTGTGCCTGTGCCCCTTTGCTCGGGCGCAAGAGGGTTCTCGGCGTACTGGTGGTCGACAACCCCAGAAGCGGCACCGAAATTCATCAGGAGCGCCGGCATTTTTTGGAGCTGTTTGCCAATCAGGCAGCGCAGGCCATGGAAAACTGCCTGCTTTTGCATCGTCTCGAAGAGTCCCACCGCGACTTGCGGGAGACCCAGGAGCGGATGATTCAGGGAGAAAAAATGGCCGCTCTGGGAGAGACGGCTGCTTCCGTGACCCATGAACTGCGAAATCCGCTCGTGGCCATTGGCGGCTTCGCTCAGCGTCTGGCAAAGATCGGGGCGGAAGGGAGCAGTGAAAAGGAGTACAGTGCCATCATCGTCCGGGAAGTCCGCCGTATGGAGGAGATGCTCACGAATATCCTCGCCTTTTCGCGCAAACAGATGCTCTGTATCGGCGAGTGCCAGATTGAAGCAATCATCGAAGAGGCACTGACCCTGGAGGAGGACGCCCTGCAGCGGGCGGGAGTCCAAGTGGTCTGCGAAATTGCCGAAAACCTGCCTGTCGTTCGCGGGGACGAACAGAAGCTGCGTCAGGTGCTCGTGAACCTGATGGCCAACGCCCGTCAGGTCATGATCTCAGGGGGCCGATTGACCATTCGTGCCTACCCGACCTTCCTGAGGGGCGATCAGGCGGTTGCCGTGGAGGTCGAGGATACCGGAGGCGGGATTTCCCCCGAAGTCATGCGGAACATCTTCAACCCTTTTTTCACCACCCGCGAAAGCGGCACCGGGCTTGGCCTCTCCATCGTCCACCGGATCATTGAGCATCATTACGGTGACATAGAGGTGCAGAACCGGGAAAAGGGCGCCCTGTTCATCGTGCGTCTGGCCGTCGATGGAGTTCCCAAGGCCCTTCCTTTTCGTTGACAGCCCCCGTTTTCCTCGTATATTCTCCCCGATGTGGGGCTGTAGCTCAGCCGGGAGAGCGACGCGTTCGCAATGCGTAGGTCGGGAGTTCGATCCTCCTCAGCTCCACCAATAAAAACAGGTACTTACGGAATTTTTCCGGAGTGCGTGTTGCTGTTTTTGGACCTAATTTGGTCTTGAGGTGCCAAGATAGGTGCCAAGATTTTTTTTCGTCCTCCTTGGGCCGGAAAAAGAAAAGGCCCTTGCAATTACTCCTGATAAGTAATTTGGACTATTTCCGGAGAGTAGAATGTTTTTTGCGGAGCATCCGAAAATTCAATAAGAATTCCTGCTGATAACAATTTATCAACATCGGATTTTGCAGTTGGATAGGTGACATCATGTTTTTTTGCTATCCATGGTATTGTGACAACGGGCGATATGAATAAATCGTCGAGTATCATTTGAAGCCTATAGCTACCACCAACTTCATTTATTCTTTCCTTGTAAGAATGACCTAGTTTCAGTAGTTTGTCACATCTTCCTTCTGTGTCTTTTGCTGTTTCAACTACCCCTTTTAAACAAAATTCTATCCATCCTTTCCAGTCACCTTTACTGCTAACATTAAAAAGTCTGTCAATATATTCATCTTTGTTAGAATCATAATAGGAACTCATGTAAAGCCACTGGCTGGAAAGATTACACCACTCAGCAATTGTCAGAGAAAGCAACAAGCGACCGACCCTTCCATTTCCATCTCTAAATGGATGAATTGTTTCAAACTGATAGTGAGAAATAAAAGATTCAACCAGTGGGTCATATTGCTTCTCGGAATGAAGGTATTTTTCAAAATCATCCAGTAAGTCTTTCAAAAAATGATGGGGCGGAGGAACAAATCTTGGCGGCCGCCCAATTTGAACTTGGACTCTTCTAAATTCCCCAGGCTCACTATCAGATCCTCTTACGCCATCAAGAAGGATTTTATGAAGCTCTCGAATCAATCTTTGCGACAAGGGGAGGTCATCGTGAGCCTCGAATCTTAATCTAAGGGCTTTTCCGTAATTGAAAATTTCCCTTTGGGCGTTTACCGGGTCTGCCTCTGATTTTGGATACTGAGGATCAATCTGGAAAAGCAACTGCTGCTCAGGCGTTGAATAAGTGCCCTCCAGACTCGATGACCGGAGAGCCTCCCTATTTTGCAAAGGTCTTAGCAATAGCTGGGGGTTAGGAAGATGCTTGCCTACCCCGTCAAGACTTGCCAGAGCTGTTCTTGCCTCTACCAAAAGAGGCCAAAGTTTTTCCGGCCACTTCCAATTAATTGGTAATTTGGCAGGAATAAATGCATGAGTAGCTCCAGACACCCCCTGAATGGGGTAAAGCTCACCCGATTTTTGGGGACCAAATTTATTTGTATCCATTTTTCTCCTGCTCCCAGGGGGAAGTTTCTTTTTTCCAGGATAATCAGGTCCGCTATTATGGCGGCCTTTATTCTACACGAAGTGAGTTAAAATAAAAGCCGTTTTTCTTTAACCTATAGAGCCGCGTTTAAAGTACCCTTTAAAACCCCTTTAGCGCGCCAAATACCACGACCAGGAAATATTTTCCCCTTTCATGCTCTCCCTGGTCAGGCCTTTGTGTAGCCGCAAGATGTTTCCCATGACGCTGAAAAAAAACCCTCCCGCAGTGACTGGAAGGGTTTTTTGTCGACAGTTGCCACGTGCCGCTCCAAAAACAAGTAAATGGCCTTGAATCTGGAAAGTTGCTCTACCTTGCCATGCCGCTGCTATTGCCTGCCTGCGCCACCCGCACCGCCTCTTGCTCGATCTGCCGCGCGCGCTCCGGATTTTCCTTGGCATACTCCGCCAACACCTGCGGGTCCTGCGCCGCGTCCGGCCGCTGATAGCGATGTGTTGCCCACTGACGGAAATCCTCCCAGACCCCCGCAACCTGCGCCCCAAGCAACTGCGCAGGCGTAATTTTCCACACCGCCGCTAGCCCCTTGCCCACCATCTTCAACTGCCAGTTGCGGTCAAAACCGCTCTGATCCATGGCCCGGTTCATCCCGGTATAAATCTGCCCCTGCACCTTGTGCGGAGTCGCCTCCTTTGCCAGCCCCTCCAGATATTCAGCCTTGCGCGCCGCGCTCGCCTCGGCCGCCTTGCTCCGCACTTCCTGCGCCCAATACTGGTAGCGCACCTGCTCTTTCACATCCTCTGGAGCATCACTGGCCAAAAACAGCTTCGCCTCCTTCACCCGGGCCGCCTCATCGGGAATAGACTTCAGCGCCTTTACCACCTTCGTCGCGCTCGCCTCGGCCTGTTCTCCCCCCGGCAGGCGGGAAAAGGCCGTTCCGCCGCCACCATTTCCGGCCGTCCGTCCTTCCTTTCCCGACAGCTTGCGCGCCCAATACTGGGTCCTCTCCGCGATAAACCCTTCCCGCGTGCCGCCCGACTGGGCAAAATCCGATCCATCCGACGAAAACCAACCTGCCTTGTTGGCCGCCTCCTTGCGGGCGATCTCTTCCGCCTTCTTCAAAACCATCGGGTCAAACACCTCCGGCCCCTCGATCGAACCAAAGGCCTGCTGTATCGCCAGGATCGGCGACAGGCCCTCCTCCACCATCAGCCGTTCACCCTCTTGGATCGCTCGCAGATAGCGCTTCTGGGCCGCCTTCGGCAGCTTGTTCAGATAGCGGTCTTCATCTACCCGCTGATTACCCATCGCATCTAATCCGAAATCCCCGTCATCGATTCCGTAATCGGTAATCATCAAACGCAGCGCCATCTGGTGTAGCTCATCATACAAATGCGACTTCACCCCGCCGCCACTGCCGCCCCTACCTCCGCTAGCCATGCCACCCATAGGTCCATGAATCTGACCCAACACCTCGCCGCTGTTTTCGTCGTAGAGGTAGCGGCCGGCATTATCCGAGCCGCCTTCCTTTACCTTGCGTTTCGTCTCCTGGATCAGTCCCCGCGACTTCAGATAAGCCTCGGCCCCCTGCAGGGTCTGCAGCTGCCCCACCAGGTAGGGGAACACCTCCTCCATGCGGAAATTTTTCACTTCATTATCACCATCCTCCACCGTGCCACTATTGACCGTAGCCGGAGCGCGGTAGACCGACCCATCAGCTTTGGTAATCTCCAATTCCGCCATAAAGCCGTCCCCTTGCGGCGATGGTACCAACCGGTTGAAGCGCACCTTCTGCGCCCCGTACTTCTGCCCGCGGGCGTCCAGCTCAGGTTCAAAGGCAATATTGGCGTTTTTCAAAAGGTCGTCATGATCAAAAGTACCGGTATGGAGCTGCTTAAAGATATTCTCCGTCGCTTCCCGCCGTGCCGTCACAGTCGGCAGGTGGTAGAGATCGGACAGCTTCTTTCGCAACCCGTGCTTCACCGGTTCCAGGCGGGTCAAAAGCGCTTGCACCTCCTCCGCCCCCCATTCATCCTTGCCGGAGGCCTTCATCTGCCCTGTAAATTCCAGCAGGATTTGGTCTGCCTTCTGCCGTGCCCCGGCAATATCTTCATCCCGCCAGCCCTCCACCTGGCGACTACGCTCCATCTGGGTCCAGGCCGCGTTATCCTCTGACGTCCGCTTGTTCATCTCAAACTGCTCGGCCGCTCGCGACTCCTGATTCTCCGCCATCCGCCGTTGAAACTCCCGGTCCTCGCGCCGGGCGTCCGCCTCTTTAGCCTGATAATCCATGCCCTTCAGCTTCGCAAAAACATCAACGGCCCTCGCTATCGGGTCTGCCATGATAACCTCCAAAAAAAATGATTCGTGCCAAAATTTTGATCACCCGGGCAATCGGATCAGTTGTACTGTCCGCCGCCGTACCTCTTCCCAACATTGAAGATCCTTCAACTCCTGCCATGGTCCTCCCTCCTTGCGTAGCGGCCGCAATAGCAGCAGCCCCTGTTGATTGCCTGCTCGCCGTCGAGTAACCACCTGGTAAACATCATTTTCTTTTCCTCCTTCCCCCGCTCCATCCATTCTGCCGGCACAACTACCGTTTTTCCTGCTGTCAACCGGACATCATCCGCAGCATCCTTGGTTCCACTCCTTCAGGATGAACCCCTTTGGGTCTTCTACTGTGGGCCATCAGACAAAAATGCTAGTAATTGTCAGCATTTTTCATCAATCCGAACAGGCTTTAAGGGCCTTAAGGGCTCTAAAGTGTCGATTCGAAAGCAATGCCTTTACCGCGTGCCTTAAAGCCCTTGTGGAATATCTTGTGCTTTTGCGTAGGGCTTTAAGTTTTCCATTTAATTCTAGGTACTTATTGGACTTAAAACCTTAAAGCCCTTAAAACCCTGGAAAGAAGGGTTGTAAATAGACAGGGAGGAAAACTTAAAACCTTAAGATAAATAAGGTATATAATAATATTTTTTATATAAAATATAATAAAATCAATAACTTGCACTCCGTCCCTTTCCGTTTTCCTGGTCAGATTCCGCTCAGACTCCTGAGCCCCTCTTGCCTTCGCAGATCCTCAAGCAAAGCGCCCAACTGATATTCTTTGGCGGCCTCCTCTTCGGCCTGCTCCCTGGAGAACCCGCCATCGAATTCCTTGATTGCTGCACGCTCCGCCCACTGCTCCGCCATAACTCGGAATCGCTCGGAAACGTCTCCTTTCGTCTCTTTTATTTCCCCCTTTGCGGGCTTTAAGGGCTTTAAGGTCTTATGTCTATCTAAGTTACCGGAATTACATAGAGTTTTGCTTAAATCCCGCTGGGAACACGGCGAGTGCTCTAAGGGTTTTAAGGGGTCCGTTTCCCCTGTCACCTCATCCTTAAAGCCCTTGGAGCCCTTAAGGGAGCGGGTCTTGTATTGTCGCCAGTCGGTCGCCGTCATTTCTGTTACTTCCAGAGCGCCGGATTGACGATGAACACGGTGGCGGCTCTCCCTTTGGTCTTTTCTTTTCCAGCGGCCGAAATGATGGCCCGCTCCTCCAACTCCTGAAGAGCCTTCTCGAATCGGTCCGGCTTCCCGGTAAACCTTCCCTTGAACTGGCGATAGGCAAGCCCCTTCCGGAAGCGGCACATGCGCTCCTCCATGATCCAACGCAAGATCGCCTTGGCGTCGGCCGTGGCCGATTCGCTTTCCATCATGCCGAAGGCGGCCCGGGCGTGCTCGATCAGCAGTGCGCATAGGTCCAGAGCCCGTTCTACGGTTTCCGCCTCGATCTGCGCCGGCGGCTTGCTGCCATGCTCAACCAGGTGAAAGCCCCCCGCGATTCGTAGCGCCGCGCCGGGGAGTTTTCCGGACCAATCCTGAATCGGTTCCAAGTCGCCGTTTTCGCCTTGGCGGCGCTCGATCATCTCGGCAAAGGCATGCCAAGAGTCCAGGGCCTGGGGGGTCAAGGTGAGTCGGCGGGGGATCTCGCGCCCCTCGCTCATATTGGGCGGAATCTCAAGCAGGTCGAAAAGCCCATCCCGGTAGCGCCTCACAACGTCCGCCGAAATGTGATGCACGGCCCGAACATCGCGGCTGCCAATGTTCGATCGGGGGACCGCGAACAGGAAACGGGCCAGGGTGCCGTTGCCACGGAAACGGCGCTTGCCGCCGCTGGCCAGTTCTGCCAGGATCTCCGGCTGCACCGCCAAGCCGAAAGTCAGCGCCGGTGCTTCGAGGTGAGCAGCCCGCCCTTGCCGATCCACCCGGACGGCTCGTCCAGCGTGCCCCTGAAGGAAAATATCGAGGTTTGCCGTCCCGCCACTGTAAAGCCCTGCCATGACTTCAAAGATTCCGCCTTCGTCGGTCAGAACGGCCATGCGCTCCCCGTGTTCCACAAGAAGCGATTGCAGCCGTTCCGGGGTGGTGTCCCCGGTCCAGAGCCGGGGAGCGCGCAGCTCCTCGGGAATCTCGCCTTCGAGCCGCTCGATCTTCTGCAATACCTCCTCAAGCCGCTCCTGGCTTTCGGCGTTGGCCGCATCCTTGGCCAGCTTCTCCTTACGCTTCTCCAAAGCATGGCGCTTAGCCGCTACCCGCCGAATCTCCGGCCCCAGGCGCTCGGCCTCTTCCTTCTCCCACTCGATCAGCGGGCCGGTCATGGCCGAAACAACGGCCGTCTTCCTGCTCCCCGGGGGAAGGGCGGTTGCCGTCCACAGGTTTAGGGGCTCAGAGTAGCCGCCGTCATGGGGAGCCACGTCAAAGCGCTTTGCCACGGCCGTAGCCACCGCAGCCAGGCCTAGCAGCACCGCCATGGCTGGAGGGGTTTGGGTATTGCGGGCAACGGCGCCGGCAAACTCGCCCAACCAGGACGGCAAGAGTTCAGGGGGAATATCGGGAGTGCGGGATTCATCGAAGAGCAAAGGGCGTTCGATTCCATCGCCCTCGCTGTCAGGCTTGGCCTCTGTAGTGTTTTCTTGGTCGGGAGGGGGCTCAGATATGGGGGAGGCGGCTCGTTCAACGCAGAGCCGTACCGCCTCCATTCCGGAGAGTCGGGCCAGATCGTTGCTATCTGTATCTTTGCCGCCTCGCTCCGTCCCGGAAAAGTCGGGGACGGCCAGAAGACCGCCCACGGCCCTGGCCGCTTCAGTCGATTTGGCAATGCCCGGGTTGCCGGGGGTGGCATGGTCGTCATCGGCCACGATCACCAGCCGCCAAGCCGGATACTTGGAGCGCAGCGCCTGGCAGACCGGCAGCAGATTCCCCGCGTTGAAAGCAACAGCAACGGCATGTCCCGTCGCTTCGTGCAGGGTGCACCCCGTCGCCCACCCTTCGCAAACTACAACCGTCTTGTCTTTCGGCTTGCCGATTCCGTGGTAATTGCCGGCAATCTCTGTGCCGGTTTTGAACTTCTTTGCTCCATCGGGTCCAATGAACTGCAGCCCCTTCAAAGCACCGGCAGAGTTCCGCACCGGGATCAGCAGGGAACCCCGTAGCTGCTTTGCTCCAGAAGGCTTGATTCCCTTAGCGACCACATAGGCATGTTTTGCATCCACATCGCGGGCACGCTCCCACAGTTTCGCCGATATCTCCGCCGCCTCTTTGGCCATCCTCTGCCGCTCGGCCACAGCCTGGCGGCGCAACTCCTCAAGCCGCTTGCGCCTAGCTAGTTGCTCCGCCTGATCAAGCCTGCTTTCACTTCGGACCCAGAAGGTAGTTTGCTCTCCGGAGACGTGATTCCAGACATGCCCCCCTTCTCCATCGGGGAAAAGCTTGATCCTCCCGGCGCTATTTGAGGAGCCTTTTCCCTCCACTGGCACCTTGTGCCATCGCCCATCAGCCGGAACCGGCCGCCACTGGATACCGACAGATTCAGCAGCGGTCCGGCCTGCTTCGAACAAGTCAGCGTCCATGTCCCCCTCCCCATGGTTTCCCGGTTCGGGCAACTTCACGAACCTGGCGATAAAGCCAGCTTCTGTTACTTGCAAACCGCCGAACCTCTTGAAATAAGCTGCCGGCGGCAAATTTCGTAATCACGCTTTCGGTCGCTTCGTTCTTCGGGAAGGTGAATTCGACTAGCTCCTTGCCGGGACGGATTTCGGAAGGCTTCGCATTCAAAGCCACCATCAGCGCCGCCGCCAGTTCTATGTCTGTTGTCGTGAATTCTAAGTGTCTCATGTCGTGCCCCCTCAGTTGATCCGCGAAGAGCGGGAGCGCAGCCACGCAAAGAAGGACTTCGAGGGGTAGCAGACCTTTCCGTTGACGGTGAACTTGTCGGGAGGTCCCTGGCCCAGGCTGTCAAGGTTGGCCAGGCTTTTAGGAGAGATAGTGAAGCTCGATGCTTCACCGGCTTTGGGCCTAGGAACCGCCGGACGGCCCCAGGCTGATTCCATTTCGTCGAAAATATCAGGTTCGGTCATAATTGGCTCCGTCGTGGTTAAGGTTTCCTTGGCGTCCCAAGGGATTCCTGCCGTCGGCGGAGCCATCTAGCCATAAAAAAAGCGCCTGGAAAATCCGGCGCTTTGAATTTGTATTTTGAATTTGGAAAGTGCCGGGATCTACCGGCGAAGGGACCTGTCTGCCTTTGTGAAGGCCACTTCCTCGCTGGTAAAGATCAAGGGAAAGCGGTGGTGGAGTAGGGCGGCAATCTTTCTCGCCGACTGAATTTTAGAGCCGAGGACAGGACGCAAAACTTTATCAAGCCCCAAAATGCAATCTCTCCAATGGTGAGAGGAGCGCTTCAGGGGACGACTCCCTAGGTAGTTGTATGGATTGAAAGCATCACAACTGACAACATATTGAAAATAACTCATCCGGTCATCGTCCGGACTGTCATCATCGGCGAAAGGGGATGAGCAATCTAAATACTCCAGATCAAGCAGCGGCTTGAACATCCCGAAAAAGAGCGCTTTTGCATAATAGTTATGCGCCGATTTCAGGAGCGATTCAATCATCCCGGAAGCCTCATATCCTTCTTTTTCGGGTAGATAACATTGAAGCGCCTGCCCCATAGAGGAAATAAGGCTGTTTAGGGCTGTCTGAACCCTACGTTGTTCCTTCGTGAATTCGTTGTGCCGAGCTTTGATTTCTGGGAAAGGTCCGTTTTTGTCGAAACGGGTAATTCCATAATTGAAATTTTTTTGGCTCTCAAGACAGTGGATGCTGACACCTTCCAGAATTTCTATGATCCTGGTAACATCAATCCCTTTGCCTTCCAATTCCTTCAGTAGCGTTTCAAGCGACTTGGTGTGCTTCTGCTGGATTCTCCGCTGTTCCCGTACGTGCTGCCGCAAATCCTTTATCCGAGATTGAGGAAAGGAAATTCTATTCATCCCCGCACCTCCTGCAGTGCGCCCTGGTGAAAGAATCGCGGGAAACGGGGCCAGGAAACCCCGCTTGTCGTCTGGCCGGACTATCCCGCGTATGTAGTCAATCTTTGTGGTGGTAAATCTCTATCCTCTCGGAAGGATTGAAAGGATCTTTCTCCGGCTCAAAAACCCTTGTGAACTGAATTTGGTGGATGTGCTGCCGCATTCGTTTTCTCCTCACCCTCTGCAGGTGGCGCAGGGAAAAAACCAGGGTGATAAACCCAGTCGCGGCAACAAGGAATTTCATTATGTCTTTCCTCGCAACTGGCGTTCAAGGTTGTCTGCTCTCTTTCTCATCCTGTTGGCCGATGCATGGTTTCCCGCCGCCGCCAACCGGGCCGCCATCACCCGCATGTACAGAATTTTCCGCTCCGCTTCCGGCAACAGCCGCTCTGCCATTGCCAACTCACGGTCGCTTATGAGAAATGAACCAGGCCAACCCTCAGCGGGGGGTGGTTTATACACTTCCGGTTGCACAAACACGGCAGGCTTTTCCTTCAGCGCTTCCAATAACAAGGCCATTTCTTCACGCACCACCCGGCGCACGATCGCTTCAACCTCGTCCGCAGTTACCATTTAATCATTTCCCCACCACACATTCCGGTGTGACACTCAGCCTTTAGCATGCCGCCTGTGCCCTGGCAACATCGCGGCGCGCCAACAGCAGTTGTCTAGGTCAAACTACAGATCGTCTTCAAAAGGGATGGATTTCCCAGCCACCCATTCTCCCTTAGCCTCCCTATTCCTTGCAACGAATTCTTCCCATGAATTTCTCAAGCAGATCTTTTGCATAATG
Organism: Syntrophotaleaceae bacterium; assembly: GCA_041390365.1. Classification (NCBI taxonomy): domain Bacteria; kingdom Pseudomonadati; phylum Thermodesulfobacteriota; class Desulfuromonadia; order Desulfuromonadales; family Syntrophotaleaceae; species Syntrophotaleaceae bacterium. The sequence goes on from JAWKQB010000003.1 coordinate 980,784, forward strand.
TAGGCGTGACCCAATTCGCTGAGTTGGCGCATAGCCAAAATGAACTCTTTTTCCGCCATGCTTACTTTGATGAGGATGTCCCTCTCTGGAACGGTCAGTTGTTTCGAACGCCGGTCTTTCCGAGGGAGCAGGGTACCGCCCTTGCACTGTTCCTTAGACTTTGCTACGGTCGTTTCAGCCATGGCCTTGCCTCCTTGTCAGGTAGGGTTATGGTCAGGCCCGGTTGGGTGTTGCGATCACCCTTCCGGGCCGCTTTGCCTTATCGCCGATCAGAAAAATTTACCACCTTGGCCGCTCCTTTTTCGTGAATGATCTGCTCCAAGTGCTCAGCCCATCGAATCAGAGCGGTCCGCTTTTCAGCATCAAAGTCATAACGATTATAAGTCTTCTCCAGCCGGCCCACAGAGTGGTTAACTACCCGCTCCCGATCCTCACGAGGTATGCGCAGTTTCGCCATTCCAGTAACCGCTGAGCGCCGAAGGTCGTGCGGCCGGAAATGTTCAATACCGATTCGGTTAGCGGGGGGCGGATTCTCCGCCTTGTGTGCCGCCTGCTTCTTGTTGCGCCCCTCCGCCCCTTTCACCTTGTCGGCATGCCCTCCAAGAATATTCCTCCGCAGGGACAAGGCCAGGGCATTCCCCGCCATATGCTGGCCGTCATCCTTCGGGCTCGGAAAGATAAACCCGCAGTCTGGAACTGTGCCGATCAGGGAGAGAGCAAGATCCGTCAGATATACCCGGTGGGCATTTTTGTTCTTCGAGCGCTCGGCCGGGATTGTCCACCATCGCCCGTCGATCTCGCGGGAATGCATGCCGATCACCTCCCCCGGCCGCTGTGCCGTTACCAGGATAAGCCTTAGCGCCCGGCTCATCTCGGGGGACATGGAAAGCCCCTGCCGGCTCTCCAGGGCAGTCCAGAAAGTCTTGATTTCGGCATCGTCAAGAACGCGTTCGCGGGGGGTGTAGGGCCTCGGCGGGTCCAGCAGAGCAAAGGGGTTGTTTTCGGTATACTCCCACTTGATCGCCATGTTCCACATCTTCCGGGCCTTGGTCAGCACGTTGAATGCCTGCACCGGAGCTCCTCGCCCGTCGATGGCATCGAGCAGCGCCTTGGCGTCCCGGCGGGTCACGTCCTTGACTTTCCAGGAGGACCAGGGTTTCAGATCCTTACGCAGCGCCCGCTCGTCCTCTTCCCAGGATCTTTTTTTCCGCTTGCTGTGGTCCTTGATGAATAGGTCGATCAGCTTTTCAACCGTGATTTCCCTGCGGCTCTTGGCTTCCTCCTCAGCAACGGCTCGGCGCTCAATCTCCCGTTCGTCGGCCAGACAAAAGGGTCCGCTGCCGGCGCGATGATTCGCCCGGTACTCGACGATCTTGTTCTCCGCCTCCAGCTCCGTCTTCCCCTCGCTGGCCCAACCCAAGGTTTCGGTATACGTCCTGCCGGCGATGGTGTAGCGCAGGACATATAGCCGATCACGCTTTACGCCATGCTTACGATTGGGGTGCTCTTTGTAGAACACGCCTTTCCGTCCTGTCGGTTTCAATCCATCTCGAAGGCCCATAATCTCCCCTTTATTTAGGTGCCAAGATAGGTGCCAAGATTTTACAGGAAATGAGGGGTTAAACAGGGATGGTACGGGAAGAAGTCTACAGTTAAGATACCGAAATTTCAAGCATAAACTTGATATGCAGGGAAGGGGCGGGAATGCAGATTATCGCATTCGCAATGCGTAGGTCGGGAGTTCGATCCTCCTCAGCTCCACCAGTTTTCGCAAAGGTGTAAGAAAGCGTCACGCCGAAGAGCTGGAGCTTGCGCAAGCATCCTGCATTGCCCCACCCGCAAATATTCAATGTTTAAGTAAAAAGCCCTTCCACAAGTGGGAAGGGCTTTTGTTTTTCCTGATTCTGCTCCTGGAACTGCTCTCACCACCGCCTTACCGGTCCGGTGTCCAGATGCACGAAATTGGAGGTGGGATAGTACCCGACGCCGCCCGCCTCGAGGGCAAGGGCAGCTTTTCTGAGATCGACCAGGTGGCTGCCCGGCACCCGGACATCGACTGCGCGGCCGACCAGGTGCAGGCTTTTCTTGGCTACGCCACTCGAACGGCTGCGCAGCATGCTGTTGGTCTCAGGGGAGCGATAACCCGAGATGATGTGAAAGGGGCGATCCGTCCCCAGTTTCTGCCGGACCGAAAAGAGCTGATCGCACAGCAGAGGATCGATGTCCGCGGTTTCATTGTTCCGGAAATCCCGCAGTAAATAATTGATATCTCTCATCGTTTCGGGCAGATAGCGTCCATCGGCCCAGAAAACAACGTTTTTGAGTTCTTCGCCGGTATGAGTATTGTAAAAGGAAAGAGTTTTTTCCCTGCTCCGGGCATTTTTGAATTGTGCCCATCCTGAGACAGGAAAGGCCAGAGTGGCTGCGCAGGCAAGGCCAAGTTTCAGAAATAATCGGCGATCGAAAGTGTTTTTGTCGGACATGGCATAATACTCAACGGCAAGGGCGAAGATTTATTTCAAGTTGTCGGTACAGTGGAAGCGAAAGGTACGGAATCGATGAGCAAGATACATGCCACCGATTTTAATGATAGTACGTGAGGCTACCAGAAACGAATTCGTTTTTCCAGGTTTTCTTCGGCATGAGCAATCAGTTTTACATTGAAGCATTCCAAAAAGAGATTAGCAATCCCTTTTTCCCGGCCATTTTCCTTTTTTCTGCAACCCTGCTTTTTCGTCAAAATACTGACATTTGTCTCATTCCTAATGTTTAATTCAAGCGTAACATTTTGAAATTAAATGTAAATTTTAGCTTGTTAATCTTGGTCTGGATTATGCAAAGGGCTGATGGTGGGATGCCGGTGCGGGGTAAACACGTACAAAAATCAAAAGCCCTTTGGCGGATGGTGACGGAACTTTGACTTTCAGGTAAAAGGAACTTGAAGAAAGTAACTGAAATCACTACAATCCTGGAAATTTAATCCCCGGCAGGAGGAGGCTGGGAACCTTCCTTCCGGGTGTTCGGGATCGGAATTTTCAATGTTGAAGCTTCTTTCGAAAAAAATTATGTCCGGCTGCGAAACGATCGGTTTCTCCCGAACGGATTCAGGGCTGGCTGTTGCCCATGTGTGGAGGCAGGGTGGTGGAGCGAAGCCTCGCCTGACGTTTTGTGACTATTCATCTGGGGAAATGACTGCGATTGAGACTCGGCTGCAGGAGCTCTGCCGCTCTCGGGGCTGGTCTTCGATTCCTGCGGTGTGTGCTCTCGATTTTGGCGGCTACCAATTGCTGCAGGTGGTTCCGCCCGAGGTGCCCGACAATGAATTGCGGGAGGCCTTGCGCTGGCAGATTCGCGACTTGATCGATTTTCCCCTCGAGGAAGCAGTCATCGATGTTTTTCATGTGCCTCGTGGCAATCAGCGGGAAAGGGCACGAACCGCTTATGTTGTGGTGGCTCAGCGGAACCTGATACGGCAGCGGGTTGCGCAGATGACGGATGCCCGTTTGAAAGTCCAGGCAATCGACATCCCGGAGCTCGTTCTGCGCAACCTGGCCTGCCTGTTCCACGATACGGACCGTGCTGCGGGCCTGCTCTTTTTCGGGCCCGATTCCGGTCTGCTCATCGTCACTCGGGGCCAAGAACTGTGTCTGGCCCGCAACCTTCCCGTCGGCGTTTCCCTCTTGCAGGAACGGCCGGATTTCCTGGAAAGGACCGTTGAGACTGTCGCCCTGGAAATTCAGCGGTCTTTCGATTTCTATGAAAGAAGCTTTGCCCAGGCGCCGATCGCTTCTCTTGCCGTGGCTCCTCAAGATTTCGACACCGAGCCGCTTCTTGCCGGATTGCGTGCTTCCCTCGGCATCGAGGTGAGCAGCCTGGACCTGGAGAAGTTTCTGGAGTGCCCTGATCCTCTGCCACCCAATGCCGGACAATGCCTGCTGGCCATAGGTGCCGCCTTAAGAAACGAGGAGGAGGGGTGAGACAGCAGATCAATCTCTATCAGCCGGAGCTCTTCGAAAAAAAAGTCCCTTTCTGCTCCGGCATGATGGCTTTGACGCTTGCGGCTTTTTTCTTGCTGCTCCTGGCCGTCGGCGCGGCCAGTTCCTGGCGGCTGTCCCGACTCGAATCAGAACTGGCCGGATTACGGGAAAGTCAGGACGCCGCCACTCGACGCATCAGCGACTATCAGCTCCGATATCCGCCTCGGGTAGCCGATCCTGAGCTGATTCAGAAAATCGAGAAGATGGCGAGCGACCGGCAGGCCAGAATTGCCCTGCTGCAGATGTTGACCAGCGGCCAGCCGGGTAACAGCCAGGGGTTTTCAGAACATCTGACGGGTCTGGCACAGCAGGATCTTGCATCTGTATGGTTGCGCCGCATTCGGCTCGCCGCCGGCGGCGATCAGCTGCTGCTTGAAGGCAGCACCACCCGCGCGAGCGACGTGCCGCTTTATCTGCAGGGACTGACCCGGCAGCAGGCTTTTACCGGGCGGGAGTTCGAGCATCTGCAGTTGAACCGTTCGGAAAAATCCTCCCAAGTCATAGATTTTTTGCTGCAGACCAAACAGGAGGAGAAACCATGAAGGTACCGGAGCGGATCAGCCGATGGGCACTCTGGCTCGATCAACGCAGCATGCGGGAGCGCATCCTGCTGGTGTCATCGGTTCTGGTGCTCGGGATCTTTTTCAGCTACGTCCTGTTTTTCAAGCCCCAGGAAGTCAAGAGGGCTGGGATCAGAACGCAAATCTCCGATTTGAAGGTCAGCCTCACCGAAATCAACAGCCAGGCCGAGGCGATCAAGGCTCGGGCAAAGGAAGACCCCGATCGGGAGTATCGAGCGAGACAGCAGATGCTGCAGATCGAGATAGAAGATCTCGATGGCCGTCTCCGGGACCTGACCATCGACCTCATTTCCCCGCGGGATATGGCCGATGTGCTTCGCGGACTTCTAAACCGTCAGGAGGGGTTGAAGCTGGTGAGTCTCGAAAACCTGCCCGCGGTCGAATTGCTGCCTGTGTCCGAAAACGAAGCCGGGGTTCAGGATGGCGACCGGGTGAGCCTCTACCGACATCCGGTGCGCATCGTCCTGTCCGGAACCTATCTGCAGGCGGTGGAGTATTTGCGGGCACTGGAGCAACTGCCTCGCAAACTGTTCTGGGACGAGCTGGAAATTGTCGTGACGGAACATCCCCAGGCGGAAATTTCCCTGAGAGTCTACACCCTCAGCCAAAGAAGGGGGTGGATCGGTGTTTAGGCTTAAGAGGCGGTTTACAGGATGTCTGGCCTTTCTGGTTTTAGGCCTCGGATTGGGGGGCCACGCATTGGCTCAGGCACCCTTGGCCGACCCGACCCGACCTCCGGTTTCGACATCAGGGGATCTGACCGGGTCGGTGCAAAGAACGACGAAATGGACATTGACCTCCACCTTGATCGGACCGCAACGCCGGGTTGCCGTCATCAATGGACAGCCCCTGGGGGTGGGAGGAATCATCGACGGCGCCGTGGTTGTTGCGGTGGAGCCCGGAAGGGCGTCGCTACGCCATGGCGATCGGATAATTCAGGTGGAGCTGATGGCTGGAGCCGTTAAACGAGCGGCGAAACCGGTGAACTGAAACGAAGGAAACGTGGGAATGCGGATGAACATAATCTTGTTATGCCGGATAATGGCCGGCCTCGCCGGAATTACACTGATTGCGGCAGGCTGTGCACCAAGACCGCGTGGTGATTTGCCCCTTGGGCAATTCGAGCAACAGCTGACAGCTGAACATTCGGCCCCGACGCCCCTGCCCGAGGAGGTGGCCGAGGCTCTGTTGCCTTCCGATGCCGGAGAGCAGAAGCCGGCTTCGGCTCTGAACGAGGAACCCCGGTTCGATGTCTCCGCCAGAGAGGTTCCCGCCCGTGAATTTTTCATGGGACTGGTGGAGGGAACTCCTTACAACATGGTGGTTCATCCCGCGGTTACCGGGACCATCTCCCTCTACCTCAAGGGAGTGACCATCCACGAAGTCATGGATATTCTGCGAGATGTGCACGGTTTTCATTACCAGCTGACCAGGACGGGATTCCAGGTCATGCCGGCTGTTCTGCAAAACCAGGTGTTCTACGTCAATTATCTCAATCTGGTGCGCCGGGGGCTGTCGCAGACCCGGGTCAGTTCCGGTCAGGTGTCGGAATCGGGAAAAAAGGATGAATACTATGGTACCGACGTGGTGGTAAAGGGGGACGATGAGGATTCCGCCATGGTGTCGGGTAGCCGGATAGACACGGCAACCGTAGCCGATTTCTGGAGCGAATTGAGTATTGCTCTGACCGCCATGGTCGGCCAGGAACAGGGACGCCGGGTCATCATTCAGCCTCAGGCCGGGGTGGTACTGGTCCGTGCCCTGCCCGACGAACTGCGGGCAGTCGAGCATTATTTGGCTACCATCCAGGGCAATCTGCAGCGGCAGGTGATTCTCGAGGCCAAGATTCTCGAGGTGGAACTGGGGGATGGCTACCAGGCCGGTATCAACTGGGCTGTCCTGAGCGGCGACGTAACGGTCGCTCAGATGCGGGGCGACATTTTCGCCGACAACGGCATGGGTGATATCGTGGGCAGCGAGGGTCCCGCAGTTTTCTCCGGTCTGGCTTCCGGAGCTTTCGGCGGCATTTTTAGCGCTGCCCTGGATTTCGAAAATTTCCAGGCCTTCATCGAGCTCCTCGAAACCCAGGGGGATGTTCAGGTTTTGTCCAGTCCGCGCATCGCCACGGTGAATAATCAGAAAGCAGTGATCAAGGTCGGGTCCGATGAATTTTTCGTCACCGACGTCTCCAGCGATACGGTCACCGGAACCGCTACCACGACCTCTCCGGAAATTACTCTGACGCCCTTCTTTTCCGGTATTGCCCTCGACGTGACGCCGCAGATCGACCCGCGGGGCAGGGTCACCCTGCATATCCATCCCACGGTCAGCGAAGTGACCGATCAGACAAAAAACATTACCGTGGCCGGACAGACCCAGACTCTGCCGCTGGCTTTCAGTACGGTCCGCGAATCGGACAGCATCGTGTCCGCCGAGAGCGGGCAGATCGTGGTCATCGGAGGACTGATGAAGGATCAGGTGCAGAAACGGGATGCCGCTGTTCCTCTGCTCGGCCGCTTGCCCGGGGTCGGCGCCTTTTTCCGCCACACGCAGTCCATTTCCAGAAAAAGCGAACTGGTGATTCTGCTCCGCCCTCTGGTGGTGGGACCGGAAAGTTGGGAGCAGACCCTCAATTCCACCCGGCAACGTTTCAATCATCTGGGGAGGGAATTCAATAACGAGTGGCGTGGCGGAAAATTCGCCCGGCCGGCTCGCTGACGGTGGTAGGGGTACCTTTTCGTTGTCGTGTCGTTGTCGTAATCGTAGTCACGGTAGAGCACTCTGCCAATTGCTCGTGATCAAATTAACATCTTCTCGATCACGACTTACGACAACGACAACTGTTCAGCTATCGCTTCACTGACAACGAGGGAACAACGGAGATCCATGTACCGACAGCATTTCAAACTGACAGCCAGACCCTTCGGCCTGACACCGGACGCAGATTTTCTTTTCGAGCACCCCGGCTACCAGGAAGCGCTGAACGTACTGCTGGTCGCCCTGGAGAGCGAGGAAGGTTTTATCAAGATCACCGGCGAGGTCGGCACCGGCAAAACCTTGCTCTGCCGCAGCTTGCTGAATGGTCTGGGTGAAAAGTGGGTCACGGCCTACATCCCTAATCCCATGCTGGAACCTCATGTACTGTACCGGGCGGTGGCCGACGAAGTGGGTGCCCGACAGGGCGGGGAACCGGATTGCCACCATGTGCAGAAGATTATCGTGCAGCGACTGATCGAACTGGTTGCCGATGGTCGCAAAGTGGCGCTCTGCATCGACGAGGCTCAGGCCATGCCGGACCGGACTCTCGAGGCACTGCGGCTGCTGAGCAACCTGGAAACCGAAAAGCAGAAACTGCTCCATATCGTGCTGTTCGGTCAGCCGGAGCTGGATGATCGTCTGGCTGGTTACGCCCTGCGCCAACTGCGCCAACGCATCGTTTTCAGTTATCGCCTGCCGGCCCTCGGGCGGCAGGAGGTCGCGGGCTATATCGATCATCGCCTGCGGGCAGCCGGATACCAGGGGCAGGGACCGTTTACTCCGGGCGCTTTGAACCGGCTCTGGTTCGCCAGCCGCGGCATTCCCCGGCTGGTCAATATTTTGGCTCACAAAGCGATGCTGGCGGCTTACGGTCAGGGAAATGACAAAATTCGGGTCAGACATGTCCGCCGTGCCGTGGCCGATACTGTGGATGCCCGCCGAAACCGGCTGGGTCTGCCCCTTTGGGGATTTTGGGGGGAATCGGTTTGAGCCTAATCAACCAGATGCTCAAGGAGCTGGATAAACGAACACCTTTGGCAACCGAGGCTGAGAGCGGGTTGCCCGGCGGGGTGGTTTCGGTAGAGACGCGCCGCAGCCGGGGCAAAGTTGTTTGGGCGGCTCTGATAGTGGTGCTGCTGGTTGGTGGCAGCATGATCTGGTTTTTTTGGCCTGGTCACCCTGCTGAGGAAAGGATCGGTTCAATCACGGCAGCCCCTCCGGAAAACTCCTCAGGTCCCTCGGCCATTTCGCCGACTGCTCCAATGCCGGAACAGGTCCCCGCTGAAGTTGAAAAAAAACCGCCCATTCTCGAAAACCTGCAGTTTTCAGGGAATACAGAAGGGCTTCAGGTGGAGCTGGTCTTTTCCAACATGCCGAACTACCGATTGATCCGGGATGATCAGGGCAGACAGCTGGCGCTGGAACTGCCGGCAGAAACGGCGCCACCGGCCCTGCCGGATACGTCCGGATTGCCCCTGCTGCTGAAAGTGGCCTACGAAAAGAGCGAGGGAAGGGCAAGACTGGTTTTCGTCTTTGACGAAATCTGCCGCCACGACGAGCTGAGTCTGACGGCGAACCCTGGGCAAGAGGGGCAGACTTTGCGCTTCATGATCCGGCCCGATGCTGCCGCCGCCCATCAAGAGCCGGTTACAGAACCGGTCGTTGCGGAAACCCCTGTGGAGCCGGCAGATGCTGATCAGGGTCATGTTCCCCGGAGCGAGACATCCGTAGCACCGGAATTTATCCTTCAGGCGATTCAGACCACGGCCGGGGAACAGTCCGAAATAATCTGCCGGGACGGCATCAGCGCTTTTCAGCAGGGGCGGCAGCGGGAGGCGGAGACCGCCTGGAGGGCGGCCCTGGCCATCGATCCGGGGCATGTCCGATCCCGTGATGCTTTGATCCACCTTTTGTTGCAGCAGGGCCGCCAAAGCGAAATCAAGTCTCTGCTGATTGAGGGTGTGCAAAAGGTTCCAGGCCATCTTCCCTACCGGCTCCGGTTGGCCCGCCTTCTGATCGACGAGGATGCCCTGTCCTCGGCCCGGCAGGAGTTGATCCGCGAGCCGCGTCCTTCCCTGACTGAGGCGCCTGACGTCTATGCCATGCTGGCAACTGTCAGCCAGCGGCAGGGACGATACGACGAGGCGGCCGAGATTTATCGATCATTGGTGGGCTTCAGGCCGAAAAATGGCGTCTGGTGGATGGGACTTGGCATTGCATTTGAAAGATCAAATTCATTAGACAAGGCAATGGAAGCTTACCAAAAAGCTCTTTCAGGTGAAGAGTTGTCCGACGGACTCCGGAATTTTATCCGCCAGCGGCTGGCGGTCCTGGGCCAACAGGCATCACAGGAGCCGGACAAGGAACGATCATGACCGTACGCAAGAAAATCCGCATCGGCGAGTTGCTGGTGCGGCACCAGATCATCACCGAGGAACAGCTGCAAACCGCTTTGACAGAACAGAAGCGATCCGGCAGCAAACTGGGGCATGCCCTTGTCGAACTGGGCTATCTCAGCAAAACCGGATTCCTCAAGTTCCTTGGCCAGCAGTTGCAGGTTCCCTATATCGACCTGCGGCATTACCAGTACAAGGATGAAACCGTGCGCCTGCTGCCGGAGATCCACGCCCGGCGGTTCAGGGCCATGGTGCTGGCTCAGGAAAAGGACGGGCTGCTGGTGGGCATGGCCGATCCGACCGATATTTTCGCCTTTGACGAGTTGCGCAGGATTCTCCAGAAGCCGATCAACCTGGCCCTGGTCGGCGAGGACGAACTGCTCGACATCGTCGACCGTATCTACCGCCGCACCGATGAAATCAGCCACATCGCCGGGGAACTCAGCGAGGAGCTCGGCGAAAGCGGCATCGACCTGGAGTCTCTGCTGTCGGACAGCGGGATCGAGGACGCTCCGGTGGTGCGCCTGCTCCATACCCTGTTCGAGGATGCCGTACAGATTGGAGCTTCCGACATTCACATTGAACCTGACGAAACGGTGCTGCGCATCCGCCAACGCATCGACGGGTCACTGCACGAGCAGGTCATGAAGGAAAAGCGCATCGGCGGGGCGCTGGTATCACGGTTGAAGCTGATGAGCGGTCTCGACATCTCGGAGCGGCGGCTGCCGCAGGACGGCCGTTTCAACATCCGGGTAAGGGGGCGCAGCGTCGATATCCGTCTTTCGACCATGCCTCTGCAGTTCGGCGAATCCGTGGTCATGCGTCTGCTCGATCAGTCGGGCGGTCTGCTCCGGCTGGACCAGATCGGCATGTCCGAGTCCATGCTGCGGCAGTTCCGCAGCCTGGTGCAACGACCCCATGGACTGGTGCTGGTGACCGGACCGACTGGCAGCGGCAAGACGACGACCCTGTATGGGGCTCTCAATGAGCTCAACGACTCCACCAAAAAGATCATTACCGTGGAGGACCCGGTCGAATATCGCCTTCCGCGCATCAACCAGGTCCAGGTGCAGAATCGCATCGATCTATCCTTCGCCCGGGTTTTGCGGGCCGCCCTGCGTCAGGACCCGGATGTCATCATGGTCGGGGAGATGCGCGATCAGGAAACCGCCGAAATCGGACTGCGCGCCGCCATGACCGGGCACCTGGTGCTGTCCACCCTGCACACCAACGATGCCGTGAGCACCGCTCTGCGCCTGTTGGACATGGGCGCGGAAGGCTTCGTGGTCGGCAGTTCGCTGCTGGCCATCCTGGCCCAGCGCCTGGTGCGCCGCATCTGCGAAGGCTGCAGCGAGGAGGCTCCCCTTGATGTCACGCAGCGCAATTGGCTGACCGCCGTGGTCGGTCCGCAGGCATTGGCCAAAGTGTTCCGCCGTGGCTCCGGCTGCCACCGCTGCCACAATACCGGTTATCACGGGCGGATCGGGGTCTTCGAGCTGCTGCGGATCGATGCCGACCTGGCCGATGCCCTGCGTCGCAATGACAGCGCCGGTTTTGCCCGCATGGCCCGGTGCCAGGCAGGATTCAAGCCGCTGACAATGTCAGCTTTCGACTATGCATGCCAGGGGCTCACCAGCATGGAAGAGGTCATGCGCCTGGCCGGGCAGATCGAGGAATTCGATGCCGTTGCGGAGACGACGGCCGATTACCGCATGAACGAGGAGTTGAGGGATGCCCCAGTTCCGGTACCAGGCCCGTAGTGCCGCAGGAGCCCTGGTCGAGGGGGCGATGGAAGCGGTCAGTGCCGCCACGGTGGCTGACCAGCTTGTGGCGGGCGGGTCGATCCCAGTGCGCATCACCGAGGAGGCCCGGAAGGTTTCCGGCCATTCGGTTCGGCAGTGGCAGTTCGGTGGCAGGCAAGTCGATGCCGACGACCTGATCCTGTTCTGCCGCCAGATGTACAGCCTGATCAAGGCCGGCGTTCCCATGCTTCGTGCCCTGCGGGGGATGGCGGAATCGGCCGGCAAACCGATCATGGCAGAGACGCTGGTGGCCATCCAGGAGGACCTGGAATCGGGCCGCGACCTGTCCGGTGCTCTGCGGCGCCACTCCAGCATCTTTCCGCCGTTGATGGTCAACATGATCCAGGTCGGCGAAAGCAGCGGCAGGCTCGATCAATCGTTCGATGAAGTGGGCAACTATCTGACACGGGAGAAGCAGACCGCCGATCAGATCAAAGCTGCCCTGCGCTATCCGAGTTTCGTGATCGCGGCCATTGCCGTGGCCATCTCGGTCATTACGCTCTTTGTCATTCCGGCTTTCGAGAACCTGTTCAAGGGGTACGGCGCCCAGTTGCCCCTGCCCACCCGCATCATCCTCGGCATCTCCAATTTCGCCGTCAGCTGGTGGTGGGCGATCCTGGTTGCCCTGATTGCGGGGATTTTCGGATGGCGGGCCTGGGTGCGTACCGAAGGGGGCCGATTGAAGTGGGACCACTTCAAACTTCGCCTTCCGGTTGTAGGCAGCATTATCCATCGCGCCACCCTGGTCCGGTTCTCCCGGGGGTTGGCCATGGCCCATGGCGCAGGCGTGCCGCTGATTCAGTCTCTGGCCCTCACGGCGCAGGCCGTCGGCAACAGCTTCGTGTCCCTGCGGCTCGGAAAGTTGCGGCGGGGCGTCGAGCGCGGCGACACCCTGACCCGCAGCGCCGCGTCCAGCGAGATGTTCACCCCCCTGGTGCTGCAGATGCTGGCCGTGGGCGAGGAGACGGGCTCGGTCGATACCATGCTGCTGGAGGTGGGCGATTTCTACGAACGGGAGATTGAGTATGACATCAGCCGCCTCTCCAGCGTCATTGAGCCGATCCTGATCATCATCATCGGCGCCATGGTCCTGGTGCTGGCGCTGGGGGTATTCCTGCCCATGTGGGACATGGCGACCGTTATGCGCCGGGGATGAGGGAGGTGATGAAGCTCAAATCACCGCAGCACCACCAACGCTGGACATTGCGACTGTTCGAGTGGGGAGTCCTGACGTGTATCCTGCTGGTTTTGATGGGAGTTTTGCTGCACAAGGTAAGGCATCTGCAGGCCGAAGCGGAAAGATTGAATGTGCAGGCCACGATCGAAAATCTGCGGGCGGCAGTGTTTTTGGCGAGTGTATTGGCAAGGGATGGAAGTGGCCAAGGATTCCTTGCTGACTGTAATCCGGTTCGCATTCTGCGGGAGCAGACGGGGCTGGACCTGCCCGGGTATATGGGTGAAATAGATGTGGCGGATGCGGATAAAATCAGCCCCGGGCACTGGTATTTTGAACAAGACAGGAAAGCACTCGTATATCTTTTGATCAATGCGGATGATTTTAAAAGCCCACTTGAAGGTCGGTCTCGTATCAGGCTCTGTATTCGGGAGAATGGCGAGAGTGGAACTCCAATGGGACTTGAGGCTTGTGAGTCATATCGATGGATGAAGAGGTAAATAAAAAATAAATGTTTGCCTCAAACTGCCGGGAGGTTTTTTCTTCGGTCGTCGAAGGAACGGCCTTGTTATTACAACTAATTATTGAAAACAAAGGAGAGAAAGCATGAAAAATCAGAGTGGTTTTACCTTGATTGAGCTTGTAGTCGTCATCGTGGTGTTGGGTGTTCTGGCTGCCGTTGCCGTGCCTAGATTTGTTGATTTGAAAGAAGATGCGCGCGAGGCCGCTGTAAAAGGCGTTGCAGGTGGGCTGTCTTCGGGAGCTGCTCTGAATTATGCAGCCAAAATGGCCGGCAAACCCTATACTGCCATTACTGGAGATTGCTCCGATGCCTCTGGTGTGGTGACAGGTTTCGATGCAACAACCTACACTCTATCAACCAACGCCTTTACAGGAGCTGCAGATGGTGAGGCTCTTACTTGCACTGTGACGGATAATAATGGTACAGCTGCAGATAATTCTGACGATGTCGTTGCGAATTACACGCTTATACTGGTCAATTAATTATTGTTTACGGTAATTAGATGCCTTTGTGGGTGAGTAAAAGAGCCCCCGCCTATAAAAGGTGGGGGTTCTTTTCTAAACAATCCTGACAACACGGGCGGTTTCGCCGATTGAATGAAAATGAAGTTCCATAAAGTAAATAATGGATTCACCCTCGTGGAAATGATAGTTACTTTGGTTCTGATAGGCATCCTTGCTGCGGTTGCGATTCCGCGTTTGTTCGATACCGACGCCTTCAAGAGCCGCGGATTTTTCGACGAGGTAGTCAACGCGGCCCGCTATGGCCAGAAACTGGCTGTGGCGAGCGGCTGCCCTGTGGAATTTCGCATCACCAACGGTGTCGGCAATAACGGACGGTACGGATTGTTTCAGCGGCTCAACAGTTGCATCAGCGGACCGTATACCCGGGCTGTTTCAAGCCCGGGCAACCCCGGTCCCTTTGCCGCCTCACCGCCTGGCGGAGTATCCTTGTCGGCGGTGCCGGTAACCGAGATCGTTTTTGATTCCCGGGGCGGGGCCAGCGCAGGCATGACCGTGACCGTGGATGATCTCAGCTTTTCCATTATCGCCGAGAGCGGCTATGTAGATTGAGAAACATGACCCGTCTCCATAATATCCGGGGTTTCACCCTGATCGAACTGATCATCTCCATCGTGGTGGTTTCCATTGCCCTGGGTGGGGTGCTCATGGTGATCAATAGCACCATGCAGCACAGCGCCGATCCGATGCTGGAGCACCAGGCGGTGGCGATTGCCGAGTCCTATCTCGAGGAAATACTGCTGAAGCCGTTCGCCGATCCGGACGGTACGGATGGTGAAATGCAGCGCTCCCTAAAGGACGATGTGGACGATTATGACGGTTTGGACGAAAACGGCGCCCGCGATCAGAGTGGTACGCTGATCGGCGGGCTTGAAAACTATAGGGTTAGGGTGGCGGTTGTAAACGAGGAACTGAACGGCATCGCTGCCGCCAACTGCCAAAGGGTGACGGTTACAGTCAGCCACCCGAGCGGCATCAACCTGAGCTTGAGCGGTTTCAAGACGAATTATTGACGATGTCATTCCCGAGGCCTTTATCGGGAATCCAGGTGTAAGTTTGAAAGTCATGGATGCCCGATAAAATCATTCGGGCATGACGAATGCGCCAAAACACAGAGGTTCTGATGCGGCGGCTTTCATTCCGCACATACTCCCAACGCGGGTTCACCTTGGTCGAAATGATCGTCGTGCTGGTGATCGTCGGCATTCTGGCTGCGCTGGGAGGCATGTTCATCACCAAGCCCATTGAGGGGTATCTCGACCTGTCACGGCGCGCAACCCTTGCCGATGCTGCCGACAACGCCCTGCGTCGCATGCAGCGCGACATCCGGCAGGCCCTGCCCAACAGCGTGCGAATTACCCCCAACGGCCGATGCCTTGAGCTGCTGCACACCGTCGATGGCGGCCGCTACCGGGCCCGGGGGACCGCCGCTGACGACATTCTGGATTTTACCCAGGCAGATAATTCCTTTGATGTGCTCGGCTCCCTGTCCGATCCACCGACGCCCGGCCATGCCCTGGTCGTCTACAATTTGACGGCGACCGGCAACGCAGGCAATGCCTATCTGGCCAACTTCCGGCGGACGGTGACCGGCGGGAACGCTACTTCGGTTCAGTTTGCCCCCGATACCCGCTTCCCCTTCGCATCCCCCTTTCAGCGATTTTTCCTGGTGGATGGTCCGGTCAGCTACGTGTTCAATCAGGGAGCCGGTACCCTGGAGCGCCACTCCGGCTACCCTATCGCCGCGGCGCAGAACGCCTCACCCACCAACTCCCCTGCCATCATGGCCCGCCACGTCACATCCTGCAATTTTTATTATAACCCTGGTACGCCGGAACGGTCAGGCCTGGTGACTCTGCGGCTGACCCTGGCCGAAGAAGGCGAAACCATCACCCTGCTGCACCAGGTCCACGTGGAGAATGCGCCATGACCTTGTCCTCCGAAAATGGTTTCTCCATCATCACGGCATTGTTCATTCTGCTGGTGCTGGCGGTGCTGGGCGGCTTCATGGTCACCATGAGCGGCGTACAGAGCCGCACCACGCTCTGGGCACTGCAGGGAGCGCGAGCCTATCATGCGGCCAGCAGCGGCCTGGAATGGGGCGGATACCGGGCTCTCGTCGACGATTCCTGTGACCCGGCCACGGCGCTGGCTATTAATGGCTTCAGGGTCACCGTTCGTTGTCAGGCCGGTCCCTCCATAACCGAGGGGGGACAGACCTATACCGTTTTTCAACTCATCGCCCTGGCCGAGCAGGGCGCCTACGGCAACGGTGATTACGTATCACGGCAACTGCAGGCCCGGGTGACGGGGGCGATTCCATGAAATCGGGGTGGGAACAATGACAGCCAGACTCAGGGTTATTTTGTACTGTGGAGGATTGCTGGTATTCCTCCTGACCACATCCCAGGCCCATGCGGTCTGTTCGGATTATGTGGGGGACGTGGTCATCAACGAAATCTACGATGGACAAGGGCCTGGTCCCGCTTTTGTGGAGACCAGACTCTTGGACAATGGCCTGGTACTCGCTCTGGCAGGTGGTTGGACGACCCGTATTTGCCGGCACCAGGGCAACCGTGACGTCTGCGTCAATTACAGTTTCGGAGGCGGCGAATGGTGGGAAGCTCTTTGGGGAAATCCTTACTTTATGTTTTTTCCGTCGGAACAGGCAATGGACATAAACGGGATGGACATTACCATCCGCGATTCTGCCAACGGTGTCATCGACTATCTTTCCATTAACGGTTACGACTACCAGAGAAGCGAATGCAGTGCCGTGGCGAATAACCGTGTGGATTTGGGACCGGGCATCAAAGGGGCGCAGAGGCTGCCGGACGGTACCGGGGATTGGTCTCCCTTCCAGAAACCCGGAGCGACCGACGAGATAACCCCCAATCGTTCCAATGCAGGGACGATGGCACAGATCGATCACTTTCGGATTTTTCATCCCGCCGACGCTCTGACCTGTCAACGGGCGTCGATTTCGGTGCAAGCGTGCGCGGATGAGAATTGTTCCAACAGTTCCGAAATCGAAACAACGGTTTCTCTGTCCGCCTCCTCGGGTGCCTGGGTCGGCGGAACGAACTCGGTGACCTTCGCGGGGTCATCGCCGGAGCTTTATCTGCGAAGGAATACCCCGGGTGAAGCCGTCGTGAGTATTGCATCTGCTACCGTAGTCGCCGCCAATCCCACGCGTTGTTATGCCGATACCGCACTCAGCGACTGTTCCATTGCTTTTCACGACTCCGGCTTCATTTTTCAGGTCAGCCCCCTGACCTCCTGCGCGAATTCGACCGGCGTCACCATTCAGGCGGTGCGCAAGGATGATCATTCCGAAGCCTGTATCGGACATGGAAGTTTCGCGAATCAGGAGGACAAGCCGGTGCTGTTGTCCACGTCCTACCTTGTGCCGACCAACTCCAGCACTCGTCTTAGGGTCAATGGAACCCTGCTGCCTTTAAGTGGAGCAGGGCAGGTGCTTCTGGACTTCGATGGAAACGCCGTCAGTCCCCTGCAACTCAATTATGCCGATGCCGGTAAGCTGCAACTGAATGCAAGCTTCCAGGGCAGCGGAGAGGAACAGGGTCTGAGCCTGACCGGCACCAGTCCCGAGTTCGTCGCGGCCCCCCACCACCTGCGGGTTAGGGCCACCGCTGACGGCGCTCCTCTGAACAACACCACTTCCAGTGGCACTCCCCACTGGCGGGCGGGGGAGGATTTCGACGTCGAGGTGAGCGGAGTTTGCGAAGACGGCAGCGTGACGCCCAACTTTGCCGCGTCAACATCTCTCAACGCAACGGCGGCCAATCCCGCCCCCGGAACTTTTACAGGTGGTCCTTTGAACTCCGGGAATTTCACCGGGGGGCGGGCAACCGGCACAGCCTCCTACAGTGAGGTCGGCACGGTGACTTTGGAGGCCCGGGCGGGCAATTATCTGGATAGCGGCATCGATGTCACCGGCAGCACTATTGTCGGCCGATTCACGCCGGATCATTTCGACGTCTCCCTCAATAGTCCGACGTTCGAAACAGGCTGCGAATCCGGCGGGTTTACCTATGTCGGCCAGCCCTTTGTCTATACCACTGTTCCTGAAATTACCGTGATCGCCAGGAACAAGCAGGGCGATACAACAGGGAACTATTCCGGCTCCTGGTGGAAGATCACCAGCGGCAATTTGATCGACAAAACCTACACCGCCGCCACCGGGGACCTCGATGATTCCGGGATACCGGCCAACGATCCGGTCATAGCCGATTTAGGCGGCGGCATGGGGACCTTGACCTTCAATGCAGGAGGAGGGTTATTTTTCGAACGCAACTCCCCTGTTGATCCCTTCGCGGCCGATATCAGCCTGTCGATCAATGTGGCGGATGCCGACGGGATTGCCGCGACCGCCAATCCCGTGACTTTCGGTGCAGCAACGGCCGGCAACGGCATCCCCTTCGACAACGGCAAGACCATGCGATGGGGCCGGCTGGTGCTGCAGAACGCCTACGGTTCGGAACTGCTGCAACTGCCCATGCCGCTACGCGCCGAGTATTACGACGATGGTGCCTTCGTGCGGAATTTGGACGACGGCTGCACGGCGCTGGCTCTTACCCAACTGACGTTTGACAACGGCACCACTTCTGTCTTCGGCGATCAGCCGGTTGCCGTCGGCACCGGCAGCAGCAATGCCGCTCTGCTCAGCCCCATGGTCTCCGGCGACGCCGGACTGACCTTCAGCCCTCCCAGTGACGACGGTTTCATCGACGTGCAGGTCGATCTGTCGGCCCTGCCCTGGCTGCGCTATAATTGGGACGGCATCGGGGGCCACGACAACGACCCGACGGGGCGCGCCACCTTCGGCATCTACAGGGGTCGGCCGAGCCTCATCTACCGGCGGGAAACCTATCGTTGATTATTGAGGTTGGCCAATGCCTGGAAGTTGCAGGATTGACTCTTGCATGTAGAATAGTGGTTGATTTATATTGTCGGTTCGATTGACGGACCCCGGCAGCGGGGAACATCTGGACATGAGATGGAGCTTCGGGAAGATGCGCAAGCGAGCCAACCGGCAAAGTAACTCCCTTAATCGTCCCAACTGGCGGGATTATCAGAACTATCATCTGGGCGAAAGGAAAATGCCCTGGTCGCGTCGGTTCAAGTTGCCCGTTGTGGTGATCGTCGGTTTGATTCTGGTCGGTATTTTCAATCTGGATGGGTTTTTTGACGATCAAACCGCCGAAAATCGGCAAGGGACGGCACAGGCTTCCTCTCCATCAGCCATTCAGAAAGCCCCCCCGGCCATTCATAAGGAATCAGAAGAGAAAACCGCACCGACCGTTTCCTGGTCATCCAAGAATCTGACGGGAAAACAGGCTGTCCGGCAACTGCTTGCCGGAATACCGGTGATGGGCGGCCTCCCCGCCAAAAGCTTCCAACTGCCTCTCGAACGGCAGATGTTGCAGGTACAAACCAGCCTTGACGAGGACCTGCAAAACTATCTGCTTGGCAAGATGGACCGGGAAAATTCCCGCTATATCGGGATTGTGGTGATGGAAGCGGACACTGGCCGGGTTCTTGCCATGGCCGGTTTCGACAGGAATGATCCGGAAGCCAATCCCTGCCTGCGCAGCGAGTTCCCTGCTGCCAGCATCTTCAAGATCGTGACCGCCGCATCTGCGGTGGATGCTATCGGTTTGACTGCCGACAGTCCCCTCAGTTTCAACGGTTACAAGCACACCCTTTACAAAAAACAGCTAACCGACCTGGTCAATCGCTATACCACGACGGTTTCCTTCAAGGACGCCTTCGCCCAGTCGATCAATCCTGTGTTCGGCAAGCTTGGTCAGTTGCGCCTGGGCAAACCCCTGCTGCAAAAATCGGCGGAAGCTTTCGGCTTCAATGAACCACTGGATTTCGAACTGCCCCTCGATGCCAGCCGATTTTCCATCAGCGATCAGCCCTATAACTGGGCCGAAGTTGCCAGCGGCTTCAACCGCAATACGACCATTTCGCCCCTGCATGGAGCCCTGATGGCGACGGCGGTACTAAACGGCGGTTTCATGGTGTCGCCCAGCCTGGTCGATCAGATTGTCGATGGCGAAGGACAGGCCATCTACAATCGCCCGACTGCGGCCCTCCACCAGGTCATGTCGGCCCAGGCTTCCGTCGTATTGGGTCAGATGATGGAAACCACCATCAGCTCCGGTACCGGACGCAAGGCTTTCAGAGGCTATGATCGGGACAAGGTTCTGTCCCGTCTGCAGATCGGCGGCAAAACCGGCAGCATTGACAACAGCACCCACGAAGTCCGCTTCGACTGGTTCGTTGGTTTCGCTCAGGAGAAGGAGGGCGGAAAAAAGCTGGCCATCGCTGTCATGGTCGCCCATCAGGATTATATCGGTACCCGTTCCACGCAGTATGCCCGCATGGCCATAACCCGCTTTTTCGAGAGGGACGCCATGATTGCGGGGGCCCAAAAGAAGACCGGCAGGCGGGATACCTAACCTCTGTTCCAGCTTCTCGAAACACTGCGGTAAAGCCGCTCCGCCTGATAGGAACTACGGACGAAAGGGCCGGCTGCCACGGCGGCGAAACCGGCAGCCAGGGCCTGCAGCCGGAGTTCCTCGAACTCTTCCGGCGGTACGAATCGCTCCACCTCCAGGTGCTCCGCCGTGGGCTGCAGATACTGCCCCATGGTGAGAATGTCGCAACCCGCCTCTTTCAGGTCGAGCCAGACCTGCTTCAGTTCTTCCAGCGATTCCCCCAATCCCAGCATGAGCCCCGATTTTATCGCCAGGTGCGGAGCCAGTTCCCGTGCCCGGCTCAAAAGTTCCAGAGAACGCAGGTAGTCGGCCTGCGGACGAACCCGGGGATAGAGGCGTGGCACCGTTTCCAGGTTGTGGTTGAGCACCTGGGGACCGGCTTCGAGAATGGCAGCCAAGGCCAGCCATTGGCCGCGCAGATCGGGAATCAGCACCTCCACCAGGGTTTGCGGCCGGCGTTCGTGAATAGCACGGATGGTGGCGGCGAACAGGGCAGCTCCCCCGTCATCCAGATCATCGCGGGTTACCGAGGTCACCACGGCATAATCCAGGTCCAGCAGTTCGACCGCCTCCGCAACCCGGTCCGGTTCGGTGGGGTCGGGCGGACCCTGGGGACCATGGCCCACGGCGCAGAAACCGCATTGGCGGGTGCAGCGGTCGCCGAGAATCATGAAGGTTGCAGTACCTTCGGCGAAGCACTCGAACTGATTCGGGCAGAGGGCCTGCTGGCAGACGGTGATGAGGTGCCTGCCTGTCAGCAGCCGACGGATTTTCTCGTATTCGGGCCCGCTGGGCAGGCGGCGGCGGAGCCATTTGGGTTTTTGTGTTTTTATCGTTTGCTTGTCTGGTCTGGACATGGCGCGTAAGGACCTATGGGACTTCAGGGACAGCAAGGACGAAGGGTTCCTTTGTGGTTTCCTTGAAATCGCGGTTGAAAATATCTTTCAGATGATGGATCAGCCTGCTCAGCACCTTCGCCAGTGTTGCCTCTTGCCCGGTTTCTTTGGCGATGGAGGTCATCTCCACACCGCTCAGGCCGCAGGGGTTGATCCAGCCGAAAGGGGTCAGGGAAGGGTTGACGTTGAGGGCCAGGCCGTGGAAGGCAATGCCGTGGCGGATGGCGATGCCGACGCTGCCCAGCTTTTTGTCGCCGACCCAGATGCCGCGATTGCGCGGATCCCGGTTGGCTGTGATGTTCCAGTCGGCTGCAATGCGCAGCATCAGTTCCTCTAGTTTGGTGACGTAACCGGTTGCTGAGAGTCCGGCCTGCCGCAGGTCGATGATCGGATAGAGCACCAGTTGGCCGGGCCCGTGATAGGTGATGTCGCCGCCCCGCTCGATGGGGACAACTCTTATTCCCTCATGCGACAGGAATGCCTCTGAGACCAGCAGGTGATTGCGGGTGCCTCGGCGGCCCAGGGTGAAGACCGGGGGGTGTTCGGTGATCAGGAACAGGTCCTGATCCAGTTCGCCACGGCGGCGTCTTTGAACCAGAGAGGTTTGAAGGTCGTGGGCTGCTTGGTACGCTAGCAGGCCCAGGTGGCAATAGAGGGCTGACACTGTAAGACCTTTGTGCAGATGTTGGCAGAAAAAGTAATGCTTAACCAGCAACCAGCAACCAGCAACCAGCAACAACACCGCGGGGTTGCGTCCCCGCACGACGCCTTACTCTTTTGATGCGCGTCAAAAGAGTAAGCAGAAAAACGCGCCCCGCTCCTTGCCCGCCTGCGGCGGGTTCCCTGCGCGGAGCAGACGGCGGGCGGGCGGAAAAAAACTCGCTCGCTGCGCTCCCTCAGACAGTTTTTCCGCCTTTTTCGCCCGCCGTCCACTCCGCTCCGGCTGCGTCACAGGGGAAGAAAAGTCAAAATCTTTTTGGACCCTGGACCCTGGACCCTGGACCCTGGACCCTGGACCCTGGACCCTGGACCGCCTTTAACCACACAGCCTCGGCCTGCGAGCCGCCGTGGTTTCGTCAAGTCGACCCAGTTTGCTTTTTTGTGGTGCCTGCCGCAGGAGTTCGGGGTTTTCCTCGGCCTCGCGGACGATCTGTTGCATTGCTTCGACGAAGAGGTCCAGGTTGTCCCTGCTTTCGGTTTCCGTCGGTTCGATCATGATGGCTCCCGGTACCACCAATGGAAAGTAGATGGTCGGGGGGTGGAACCCGAGGTCGATGAGCCGTTTGGCCATGTCCAGTGTCGTCACCCTGTGCTTCCGTTGCCATGCATCGGAAAAAACGCATTCGTGCATGCAGGGGCGGTCGTAGGGCAAATGCAGAACTCCCCTCAGCCTTTCCTTGAGATAGTTGGCGTTGAGGACCGCGAGTTGACTGGCTTTTTTCAGATTTTCAGCGCCCATGGTGCGGATGTAGGCATAGGCTCTGACCAGCACGCTGAAATTGCCGTGAAATGCATGTAATCGACCGATCGACTCCGGCCGGGCTCCTTCCAGGCGGTAGAGCTCCCCGTCCCGGATCACTCTGGGAGCGGGCAGGAATTCGGCCAGTTCTGCGGTAACGCAGACCGGCCCGGCTCCGGGACCGCCGCCGCCATGGGGGGTGGAGAAGGTCTTGTGCAGGTTGAGGTGCATGACGTCCACACCGCAGCGGGCGGGATCGATCAGACCCATCACGGCATTCATGTTGGCGCCGTCATTGTACACCAGTCCGCCCTTGCCGTGAACGACATCGGCGATCTTCCGGATGTGCGTTTCGAACAGTCCGAGGGTATTGGGGTTGGTCAGCATAATGCCGGCTGTTTCCTCGTCCATGGCATCCGCCACGGCTTTGGGTTCGAGGATCCCCTGGGGGCCCGATTTTATCGGCACCGGACGATAGCCGCAGAGGGCGGCACTGGCCGGGTTGGTGCCGTGGGCGGTATCGGGGATGAGGATTTTGGACCGTTTGGAACCGCGGCTTTTGTGCCAGGCGGCAAAAATCAGGATACCGGCCAGTTCCCCCTGGGCGCCGGCTGCGGGCTGCAGGGAGACACCCGGCAGGCCGGTGATGGCGGCAAGGAATTCCTGCAGCTCGAACATCAGCCGCAAGGCGCCCTGGACCTGGCTGTCGTCGAGCAGGGGATGAGCCGCCGCCAGCTCGGGGGTGGCCGCCTGCCGTTCGTTGATCTTCGGGTTGTACTTCATGGTGCAGGAACCGAGGGGATACATGCCGCTGTCGATGCCGAAATTCCATTGGGACAGACGGGTGTAGTGGCGCACCACGTCCACTTCGCTGAGATCGGGGAAGTCGGGGCCCTCTCCCAAGAGTTTCTCATCCAGAGAGGCGCGGGGGACGTCGGAAGCGGGAATGCTCATGCCCCGGCGCCCCTTTTTGCCCTTTTCCCACAGCAGGGGTTCATTCAGAACCAGACCGCTTTTGCCCGGCAGTTCCTTCATCCCTTCACCTCCCGCACAACGGTATCCAGAACGTCTTTGTCCGCTGTTTCGGTTACGCAGAACAGATAATGCCCTGTCAGTTCCGGATAGAACCGGTCGAGCTCCAGACCGGCAACGATTTTCCTGTCCATCAGCCGTTGGCGGATTGGATGGAAGTCGCCTGTGAAATCCATGACGAATTCATTGAAGGTCGGGGCGGCGAAAGTCAGTTTTCCCCCCACCTGCTGCAGTTCGCTCTTGAGATACTCGCTCTTGTCGTAATTGAGCCGGGCCAATTCCCGCAGGCCGCTGCCCCCGAGTGATGCCAGGTACATGGCGGCGGTCAGGGCGCAGAGGCCCTGGTTGGTGCAGATATTGGAGGTCGCTTTTTCTCGGCGGATGTGCTGTTCGCGGGTGGCCAGGGTCAGAACGAAGCCGCGCCTGCCGTTGACATCGACGGTTTCCCCCACCAGACGGCCGGGCAGGCTGCGGGTGAATTTGTCCTGGCAGGCCAGCATGCCTAGCCCCGCCCCGCCAAAGGACCGGGGCAGGCCGAAGCTCTGACCTTCGCCGCAGGCGATGTCGGCCCCGCAGCGGCCGGGGCTTTTGAACAGCCCGAAGGCCAGCGGTTCGGTGAAACAGGCGATGAGAAGGGCACCCGCTTCGTGAATGAGGTCCCCGGCACCCTCCAGATCCTCCAGGACCCCGAAAAAGTTGGGCGACTGCAGCGCGACCGCCGCAAGGTCATCCTCTCCCTTCAGGGCGGAGAGGTCGGTGCAACCGTTTTCCAGGAAGGGAAGCTCCACCAGTTCAAATTCCGTGGCCTGGAGATAGGTTTTCGCCACTTGCCGATAGTGGGGATGAATCGCCCGGGACACGGCCACCTTCCTCTTTTTCCCGGTGATCCTCAATCCCATCAGCAGGGCTTCGGCCAGGGCCGAAGCGCCGTCGTACAAGGAGGCATTGGCCACGTCCAGGCCGAGCAGCCGGGCGGTGAGGGTCTGGTATTCGAAGATCCCCTGCAGGGTGCCCTGGGAAATTTCCGGCTGATAGGGGGTGTAGGCGGTGAGAAATTCCCCTCGTCCGGCCAGAGCGCGGACGGTTTCCGGAATATGGTGATGATAACTGCCGGCGCCGATCAGGACCTGGACGTTCTGATTGACGGCCATGGCATCCGCGAGTTGGCGGAAATGACGGTCGAGCTGCCATTCGTCTAGGGCCGGAGGCAGGGGCAGATCCCCCTGCAGCCGATAATCCTCGGGAATGCCGCGAAACAGGTCGTCGAGACTTTTCACGCCAATCACCTCGAGCATCGCCCGAATCTCGTCCTCGGTATGCGGCAGGTAACGCATTGTCTATTCCTTCAGCATGGCCAGGTAGTCTTCCCTGGACATGAGTTGATCGTACTCGTGCCTGTCGGCCAGCCTGACTTCGATGATCCAGCTCCCGTAGGGATCGTCATTGATCGCTTCCGGGGAATCCGACAGAATCGTATTGACGGCGATCACCTCGCCGCTCACGGGCATATAGAGTTCGGACACCGCCTTGACGCTCTCCAGCGAGCCGAATTCATCCCCCTTGGCCAGAGCCGCCCCTATCTTCGGCATCTCCACGTAGACAATATCCCCCAACTGGTCCTGGGCATAGTCGCTGACGCCGATCCTGGCCGTATCACCGGTCAGAAGGGCCCATTCGTGGTCCTCGGCATAGCGGATGTTGTCGGGCAGGGTGAGTTCCTCGGGCTCTTTCATGGGCGATCCTCCCTGGTTGGTTCAGATTGTATAAAGTTCTATGGGTCCTATTTGTCCTATAAGTCTTATAAGGTCCTATTTCTTACAGCATTTCCGCCATCGGCCGCCTCGCCGTCCGGTCGGGCCGGATATCCTCCCGGATCTCGACCCGGATTCTGCGTTTGCCGTCGGTCAGCTCCACCTCTTTACCCGCTTCAAGCGGGCGATTGACCCTGATAAAGCCGCAGGACAGGCCTTTGGGAGTGAAATTTTCCGGACGACCCTTTTCAGCCGGGGTGGCGATGCTGACGATGCGGCCTTCGATACGGTCGATGGCCATGTCCGTGGCGCAGGTGAGCACCTGGCCGAGCGGCCGGCCCTGCAGATCGGTCACTTGCGTGTCGGGCCCAATGGCGATTTTGCGGGGATCGAATCCGGCGAAGGGCAATGTCGGCTCCACATTCTGCAGGCTCAGCAGAGCATCCGCGCCGATAAACGCCTTGGTGAATTCTGCTCTGGCGTCATCCCACGGCAGGGCGAACAGCCAGGGATTGGCGGCGAAGGGCCAGTCGCCCACGTCGTGGCGGGCCAGGGGGAGCAGGGCGCCGACCCGCAGCGAATCCCGGGCCGCCAATCCGCAGGGGAGTGCTTGAAATTCCAGGCCTGCGGCCAGTACCGTTTCCCATACACGGGGGTAGTCCTCCCGTGACACGAAGAACTCGAAACCGAACTCCCCGGTATATCCTGTGCGTGCAATGATCAGGGGGGTTCCGTCGTGCATTTCCACCTTGTCGGGAGGATTTTCATTCAATCCGCCCTTGAAGGAGAAATAGACAAGCCGATGGAAAAATTGGTCCGGATTCCGGATGAGACGTCTAACCAGGCGGGCGGAGGCCGGTCCCTGAACCGCCATGTTGGCGACCCGGTCGGTGAGATCCCTGATGTCCGTCTCGCCTTCCCCGGCATGCCGCCGCAGGTGTCCGGCCAGGGTTTCGCCCATCCCGGCATTGGCGACAAGCATGTAGTCCTCGGCGTGCAACTGGTACAGGATGGCGTCGTCGATGACATGTCCTCTATCATCCAGAAAAAAGCCGTAGGTGCAACGTCCCGCAAGCAGAGGCTGCCCCTTGCCGATGCAGCGTTCCAGATCCCGGCTGAAGCATTTTTGGAGCAGTTGCCGGGCACCGGCGCCCTTGACCAGGAGAACGGCCATGTGACTGGTATCGAAGAGGCCGACGTTCAGAATCGGGGCCAGGTGCTCGGCCCGGGCGCCGGCCGGGTACCAGAGGGGCATGTCGTATCCGGCGAAAGCGGCCATGCGGGCGCCGTGGGCCACGTGCCAACCGTGAAGGGCGGACTTTTTTTTGGCGTCGCTAACCAAGGTTGTATCCCTCCGGGTTTTCTTCCTCCTATGAAAACAATACGTTACCGGATCAGGATGTCAATTGGCGCGTTCGTCCTGATAACGATTGTCCGGATCCGGAAAGTGAATCTCCCAGCCGGTAAACCTCGAAAACCTGACGGAAAATGGTATCCTATGTTCAGTCTGTGGTTCCTGTCCAGAAACAGGGATTAATTTATGTAATGGCAAGGCGAATGCCGCCGTTGAATAACGACCGTCCAGAGGAGACCCATGAGCTCTTATTACAAAGATCCTGATCCCGCGGAAACCCGTGACTGGCTGGAGTCTCTCGAAGCCCTGATCGAGGTCGAGGGCGAGGAGAAAGCGGATTATCTGCTGCGTCGCCTAACCGAGAAAGCGCGTGCCCTGGGAGTGACCACATCTCCCGGGATTCTCACCTCCTACAGCAACACCCTGCCGCCGGATTCAGCAGACAGGATGCCGGCCGATGAATCCCTGGTGGCACGGAATGTCGCCGCCTATGTGCGCTGGAACGCCATGGCCATGGTCGCCCGGGCCAATCAAGGGGATCGGGGGCTGGGGGGGCATATCGCCACCTACAGCTCGATTTCGGCCATGTACGAGGTCGGGTTCAACTGGTTTTTCCGGGGACCGGACGCGGAGAACGGTGCCGACCTGATCTATTTCCAGGGACACAGCTCTCCGGGGGTCTATGCCCGCGCTTTTGTCGAGGGCCGGCTGGAAGAGGAGCATCTGGATAATTTTCGCCAGGAAGTCCGGGGGCGGGGACTCTCATCCTATCCCCATCCCTGGCTGATGCCCCAGTTCTGGCGTTTCCCCACCGTCTCCATGGGACTCGGTCCCATCATGGCTATCTACCAGGCCCGCTTTATGAAATATCTCGACAGTCGGGGACTTAAGCCGGCTGGAGACCGAAAGGTGTGGGTGTTCCTGGGCGACGGAGAAACGGACGAGCCGGAAGCCCTTGGCGCCATCTCCCTGGCCTCGCGGGAAAATCTCGACAACCTGATCTTCGTCGTCAACTGCAACCTGCAGCGGCTCGATGGGCCGGTGCGGGGCAACGGCAAGATCATCCAGGAACTGGAAGGAAGATTCCGAGGCGCCGGCTGGAATGTGATCAAGGTGATCTGGGGCACCGAGTGGGACGCGATTCTGCAGCGGGATACCGAAGGGTTGCTGCTGAGGAAGCTGGGCTCCCTGGTCGATGGGGATTTTCAGACGATTCATGCCCGCGGACCCAAATACCTCCGGGAAAAGGTGTTCGGCGAAGATCCCCGGCTCAAGGCCATGGTTGAGGATATGAGCGATCAGGAGCTCTGGCAGATGAGCCGCGGCGGACACGATCCACGAAAGGTCTATGCCGCCTTCTCCGCGGCTGTCCGCCATACCGGACAGCCGACCGTCATCCTGGTCAAAACCGTCAAGGGGTTCGGGCTGGGTAAAGGGGCCGAATCGGTCATGGCCTCCCATGGGGTGAAAAAGCTCGACCCCGAGGCCCTCAAGGTGTTCCGCGACCGCTTCCATGTCCCCCTCGAGGATGAGGAGCTGGAAGACCTGCCCTTCATCCGGCCGCCGGAGGGCAGCCCCGAGGACCGCTTTATCAAACAGCGGCGCAAGGCGCAGGGCGGACCGGTGCCGCTCCGGCGGACCGACAATATCCCCCTGTCCGCTCCGCCTCTGTCCGCCTTCGAGAGTATCCTCGCCCCCTCCGGGGACCGGGAGATCTCCACCACCATGGTTTATGTCCGACTGCTCGGAGCTCTGGCCAGGGAGGAGAGCGTTGCCGAGCGGATCGTGCCGATCGTCCCCGACGAGGCCCGGACCTTCGGCATGGAGGGCCTGTTCCGGCAATTGGGGATCTATGCCCCCGCCGGCCAGCTCTATGAGCCACAGGATGCGGAGGCCTTCGCCTGGTACAAGGAAGATCCGAAGGGCCAGATTCTGGAGGAAGGGATCACCGAAGCGGGCTCGGCCTCGTCCTGGATTGCGGCGGGCACCGCCCATACCCATCATGGCCTGCCGATGATCCCCTTCTACGCCTTTTATTCCATGTTCGGCTTCCAGCGCATCGGGGACCTGCTCTGGGCGGCCGCCGATTCACGGGCCCGCGGTTTTTTGATGGGCGCCACCTCGGGGCGGACCACCCTGAACGGGGAGGGGCTGCAGCATCAGGACGGGCAGAACCTGCTTTTCGCATCGGCCTTTCCCACCTGCCGGGCCTACGATCCGACCTTCGCCTACGAACTCGTGGTGCTGATCCAGAATGGCATCCAGCGGATGTACGAGCAGGGGGAGGATATCTTCTACTACATCACCCTGCTCAACGAAAATTACTCCCATCCGGCGATGCCGCAGGATGCCGAGGAGGACATCATCCAGGGAATGTACCTCTTCAGGCAGGGCGAGGAGGGATCTCCCCGGGTCCAGTTGATGGGCAGCGGGGCGATCCTGCGCGAGGTGATCGCCGCCGCCGACCTCTTGCGGGAGGATTTTGGCGTGCAGGCCGACATCTGGTCGGTGCTCGGCGTCAACCAGCTGCACCGGGACGGCATGCTGCAGGAAGAATGGAACCGCCTCCATCCCGACCAGGAGCCCCGACAGTCCCACGTAGAGAAGAAACTGCAGGGGCACGAGGGCCCGGCGGTTCTCGCCACCGACTACGTTCGGGCCTATGGCGAGCAGATCCGAAGGCTGGTCGGGCGGCCGATAACGGTGCTCGGCACCGATGGTTTCGGCCGCAGTGATTTCCGGCCGGTCCTGCGGGATTTTTTCAAGGTCGATCGTCGACATGTGGCGGTCGCCGCTCTGAAGGCGCTGGCCGACCAGGGGGTTCTTGAGGCCTCCACCGTCAGCGAGGCGATCGCGAAATACGAAATCGACCCCGAGGCAGGGTGCTCGGTGGAGCGTTAGGTTTTTCATTATCGGACCGATCGGTCGAATCCGACGGATCGGTCCGATCTTGCTGTTATCGAGAGGAGCCTGCCCTATGGCCATCAAGAAGATCACCGTCCCCGATTTCGGCGATATAGAGAGCATTGTCGTCGACATCTATGTTTCCTCCGGCGACCGGGTGGAGCAGGAGGATGCCCTGATCGCCCTGGAAAGCGAAAAGGCGGTGATGGATATCCCGTCGCCCCATGCAGGGGTGATCAAGGAGCTGCATGTCAAGGAAAACGACCAGGTGAAAAGCGGTGATCTAATCGCCGAGATCGAGGTCGAGGAGGAAGAGAAGGACGAGGAACCGAAAGAACCGGAACAGGTTCCGGAGGCAAAGGAAAAGGAGAAAAAAGAGAAACCGCCGAAAAAGCCCGAGGAAAAAAAGCCGCAGCCCGAGGAGGCGGAAAAAGAAGCCGAAGAAGAACCTGAAGCGGAGACCAAAGAGAAAAAAACTGAGGAGAAGGAGGCCGAAGAGTCGCAGCCCGTCGCCCGCCAGGAGCCGGGGGGCGTTTTTCACGCGACCCCCTCGGTACGCGCCTATGCCCGGGAACTCGGTGTCGAACTGTCCCGTGTGGAAGGCTCTGGCCCGAAAGGCCGCATTCTCCGGGAGGATGTGCAGTCCCTGGTGAAAAAGACCATGCAGGCGGGGGCGGGGGCCGAACAGTTCGCCCTGCCCGAAATCCCCCGGGAAGATTTCTCCAAGTACGGTCGGGTCGAGGAGCAGCCGCTGTCCCGCATAAAACAGGTGAGCGGGCCTCGGCTGCAAAAAAGCTGGGTTTCCGTTCCCCATGTCACCCATTTCGATGAAGCCGACGCCTCCGACCTGGAGGATTTTCGCAAACAGCTCAATGAAGAAGGCGAAGAGGGAGGGGTGCATTTCAGCCCCCTGTCCCTGATCGTCAAGGCCGTGGTGGCGACTCTCAGGGAGTTTCCCCTGTTCAACTGTTCTCTGGCCGCGGACGGCAAAAGTGTCATTCTCAAGCACTATTACCATATCGGCATTGCCGTGGACACGCCCCAGGGACTGGTGGTCCCGGTCATCCGGGAGGCCGATGTCAAGGGGGTGACGGAAATCTCCCGGGATCTGAAACGGCTGAGCACCGCGGCGCGGGAAGGCAAACTTAATCCGGCGGACATGCAGGGTGGATCCTTCACCATCTCCAGCCTGGGCGGCATCGGCGGCACCGGCTTCGCCCCCATTGTGAACGCACCGCAGGTGGCGATTCTCGGTCTGTCCCGTTACTATCAGAAGCCGGTCTGGGACGGCGAAAAGTTTGTCCCCCGGCTGACGCTGCCCTTTTCCCTGTCCTACGACCACCGGGTCATCGACGGGGCCGAGGCGGCCCGGTTCTGCCGGGCCCTGGCGCGGGACATCGAGGACCTGCGGCGGACGATGCTTTGATGATTTTCGATCGGACCGATCCGTCGGATCCGACCAATCGGTCTGATCACAATCACTTGCAGGGAGCACAACATGGCTGAAAAACTGGAATTCGATGTGGTTGTTCTTGGCGGGGGCCCGGGCGGCTATACGGCCGCCTTCCGCGCGGCCGATCTGGGGCTTTCGGTCTGTCTGGTCGAACAGCACCGGGCCCTGGGCGGGGTTTGTCTGCAGGTGGGCTGCATCCCCTCTAAGACCCTGCTGCACTGTGCCGAGGTCGCGGAAAAAGCCGAGGAGGCGGCCGAATACGGCATCGACTTCCCCCCCTTCGAGCTGGACCTGAACACCCTGCGCAACAAGAAGGAGCAGATCGTCAAACAGCTGGCCGAAGGGCTGGACCGGCTGTGCAAGGCTCGGAAAATTCGGCGCGTCACCGGCCGGGGGGTGTTTCAGGATGAGAGCACCCTACAGGTGGAGGGCGAAAAGGAGGACATCGAAATCAGCTTCCGCGACGCCATCATTGCCACCGGATCCCGTCCCGCGACTCTGCCGGAAAGCCCTGAGGACGCCCGCATCTGGGATTCCACCGCCGCCCTGGCCCTGCCCTTCGTGCCCCAACGTCTGTTGATTGTCGGCGGCGGCATCATCGGTCTGGAGATGGCGCAGATCTTCCGTTTTCTCGGCTCAAAAATCACCATCGTCGAGATGCAGGACCAACTTCTGCCTCCGGCCGATGTCGATCTGGTGCAGCCGCTGGCCCGCAAATTCAAGGACCGGTACCGGATTCTCACCGGATCCCGGTTGAACCGGATCGAGCCCCGGGACAACGGACTGCGGGTCAGTTTCGGCGGGCAGGAAAAGGAGGAGAAGGAGGAATTCGAGGCCGTTCTGGTGGCCATCGGCCGGCGGCCGAATGCCGAGGATCTGGGTCTCGAAAACCTCGGCCTGTCCCTGGACGATCAGGGCTGTATCCCTGTCGATGAGCGGCTGCGGACCGAAATCCCCCACATTTACGCCATCGGTGACGTAACGGGAGAGCCGATGCTGGCTCACCGGGCCAGCCACCAGGGGAAGGTGGCGGCCGAGGTCATTGCCGGTCAAAAATCGGCCTTCACGCCGATGGCCATCCCCGCTGTGGTCTACACCTATCCGGAAATCGCCTGGATGGGCATCACCGAAAAGGAAGCGAAGGAGCAGGGGCTGGAGGTCCTCAAGGGAAAATTTCCCTGGGGGGCGAGCGGCCGGGCGCTCAGTTCCGGCTCCGCCCTCGGCGTCAGCAAGGCGCTGTTCGACAAGGCCACCGGGCGGATTATCGGCGCCGGCATCTGCGGCAGCAATGCCGGTGAACTGATTCACGAGGCGGTGCTGGCCATGGAGATGGGGGCCGATGCCGAGGATATCGCCAGAACCGTGCACGCCCACCCCACTTTGTCGGAAACTTTCGCCTTGGCAGCGGAAGTCGTGGACGGCTCCATCACCGACATCATGCCGCCCGGGAAGAAAAAGGAGGACAAATCATGAAGGCGATCAGGGTCCATGAAACCGGAGGGCCGGATGTCCTGAAGCTTGAAGAAGTTCCCACCCCGGCGCCGCAGGAAAAAGAGGTTCTGGTGCGGATCGAGGCGATCGGGATCAATCCGGTCGATACCTACATCCGGTCCGGCAATTATCCCCTGGCCGGGGATCTCCCCTATACCCCGGGATTCGACGCCGCCGGCGTTATCGAGGCGGTGGGCCCCGGGGTCGGGCACCGAGAGGTCGGCGAACGGGTCTATGTCGCCGGCAGTCTCAGCGGCACCTACGCCGAATTCGCTCTCTGCCGGGAAGAGCAGGTCCACCCGCTGCCAGAAAAGATCTCTTTCTCCCAGGGGGCGGCCCTCGGGGTCCCCTATGCCACCGCCTGGTATGCCCTCTTTGTCCGTGCCCAGGCCCGGCCTGGAGATTTTTTGCTGGTCCACGGCGCCACCGGGGGCGTCGGCACCGCCGCGGTCCAGATTGGCCGGGCTGCCGGACTCATCGTCATCGGCACCGGCGGCAGCGAACCGGGGCGCAGACTGGTGCTGGAAAACGGGGCCCATCATGTTCTCGATCACGGCAGCAAGGGATACCTCGACCAGCTCACCGAACTGACTTGCGGTCATGGCATCGACGTGGTGCTGGAAATGCTGGCCAACGTCAATCTCGGCAGCGACCTCCGGATCATGGCCCCCCGCGGCCGGGTGGTCGTCATCGGCTGCCGCGGCACCATCACCATCGATCCCCGCGACGCCATGCGGAACAATATCGGCATTCTCGGCATGGTCCTTTTCAATGCTTCACCCGAGGAGCAGCGCCGCATGCACGCCGCCCTCATCGCAGGTTTGGAAACCGGCACCCTCAACCCGGTCATCGGCCAGGAACTGCCCCTCGCCGAAGCGGCCAGAGGCCACGAAAGAATCATGGAACCCGGCGCCTACGGGAAGATCGTGCTGGTGCCCTGAGTGTCGATCTGCTGGAGTTTTTTTGTGGCGAAAAGATTGAGTAAAGTCGGCTTGTTTTTTTTTGTCCCGCTGCTTCTGTTATCTGTCGGCTGTTCCACCCTGGGGCCGGAACAGCAGAGGGGCAGCATTATCATGGCCTTCCTCGAACGGCCTGACCGCTACGCCCTCTTTTCACCGACAACTCTTAAATCGGAAGATAAGTTAAAGTTCTTCGGATTGCAGGATGCCGGAGAAACCTTCAGCAGAGAGTTGCATCTGGGATGGCCGGTCGTCGGCCTGATGGAAAGCTTCCTGTCTTTCACACCCGGTTTGGCGTGCACCCGAATTGTGGAGTCCG
The DNA here is from genome assembly GCA_041390365.1 of Syntrophotaleaceae bacterium. Classification (NCBI taxonomy): domain Bacteria; kingdom Pseudomonadati; phylum Thermodesulfobacteriota; class Desulfuromonadia; order Desulfuromonadales; family Syntrophotaleaceae; species Syntrophotaleaceae bacterium. The sequence goes on from JAWKQB010000003.1 coordinate 1,014,723, forward strand.
CGGATGCACGCGGTCTGCCTCTTGGTCAGGAGGAATTCGTACTGTATTTCTACTCCGACTGGTGGCTGATCTATAGAAGACTTCCCCCCGATTTTTTTGAGAACCAACTTCAGGTCGGTGTTATCGCAAAGATGATCCCCCTCGGACAGGTTCTGGCCGGCAAGGGTCCCATAGCTTTTAAAACGGCGGCCTGGGAGGGGAAATGTCATTACAAGGCTTTCGACGGGGAATTCTTTAACCTTGAAGAATGGGCCGCAGCTGATGGATCCCGGCTGCGCCAGGGGATCAGGGCGGCCCAGGACTTTTGTGCGGAGAAACTATCCAGGGAATTCGCCGAAGAGTTAAGTTCGCTCGGTTTTGCAAACATTCAGAATGAATGATTATTTGCTGAACATAAGCCCCGCTTTTTGATAGCGAGGCTTTGCTGACACTGGTCCTTCCCATTATTTCCAGGCGGCCGCGTTCCGATCGGCCTGCGAGGCGTACTGCTGCAGTTTCTGACTCAAAGCCCGAGCCTTGGCGGCGGTCTCTTCAGCTGCCTTTCGAAAAGATTCCGTCGAGAAGGACGGCGTGCTCCCACCGGGGGCAACCTCGGTCCCGCCGATGTTGATGCCTCCCCAACTGATTCCTCCACCGGCCGCGTAATTGGCGATGCAGTGCCGAACCAGCTTTTCCATACACTGGTTGAGCGTTTCATTCCCGTTGCAGCCTGCCGCCGCCTGATCCTGCACACTGTAGGACTTCTCGGCGCAGGCTTTCTGGATCTCGGGCATCATGGCCACGCCCACTTCATACTCCTGGGCCTTGCCGGCCAACTCATGATACTGGCTGGCCAATTGTTCGAAATGGACGGGCAACACCAGTTTGGGGGCGACTGTGCGCATTTTTGCGGCCTGGTCGAGCTTGATCGGTTTCTGCATCGGCTTGAGTTCGTTGACCGCCTGGGGCTTTTTCAAAGTCTGATTCAGCTGGGGTTTTTCTTTCACCTGCATCTGGGGAGTTTCCGCCAGCGAAGGATGAACGGTCAGGCAGGTGAGGGTGATCATGCCGAGCAGAGAAACGATTTTTTTCATTATTTTCCTCCTTGGTTCCTGTTTGTTTGAATCATTGCCGGCGGAATGATCCGACCGGGAAAAAAGCGCTGCATGAATCGTTTATTTTGGAATAAGCAGAGGTTTCGTCTCAGGTTTCGCCCCGGTTCGATGCGGAAGGGTCGGGGACCGGGTCGGCAGAGTGGCCGGGGCGGTGGCGCTGCAGCTGCCGGTCATCCGGACCGTCAAGGCGGCCCGGTTGTTGCTCTCGTTGCTCTCCCCGACCTGCTGAAGACTGTCGAGTTGCCACTGCAGGGAGTGTGTCCCGGGATCAAGTTCGAGAATGGCCTCCACTTGGTGGGACTGGCCGGGAGCCAGGGGCGGCAAAGCTGTCATCCCTTTCACACCAGGCCAACCGATCTGGCTGGCGGGACTTGCCGCGCTGCCGGCATTCTTCACCGTCATCCGGATGGGAACCTGGCAGCGGCCCCCTGCGGCAGGTTTCAGAGTTGCCGCATCCAGGATCGTCGTTCCTGTCCACGGCACTTTTTTGCCGTTGATCTCCGGTCTGTTGTCCATCTGCAGGTCGGCGCTGCCCTGTTGGGTTACCGCAAGGGAGGCCTCCTTCGTCGCCGTAAGTTTCCGGGCGGTATCGGCGAGGGCCGGAGAAGTGGGAGGTTGCTGATTCGGGGGCAGTGTTCCGCTCATGACCTGTTGCTGTTGCTGCTGTTGCTGCTGGTGTTGCTGCAGCCCATTGGTGACCTGCACCTTCGCTGAGACGACAGCCAACTTGTCGGCCTGCACGGCAATCCTCTCCGCTTGGGAGATACGTGCCATCTCGTCTATTGGATTGGTGATCGGCCCGCTCGGATCAGTCAACTCCTGGATGCGGGAGAATTTGCTCTGCACGGGTTTGTCGGCTGCATTGGGCAATTCCATGTCGAACCAGATCCCGGGCGTGCTCAAACCGTCGATGCCGCCTGGCGGGGAGGAGAAGATCGGGTAAACATGGAAACCTGGCTGCGTGCTGGGCGGGCCGAACCCCCAGTCCCGCTGGGGCACCTCAACAGCCGTGCCGGCCACGACCAAAAGCGGATCGGGGCTCGGTATACCAAACAAACCGCCGATTTCTGAATCCTTGTTCAGAACCTCGACCGCGTCAGCGACCTTCCCTTCGAGTGCGACGTAATCCGCCGTCTTTTTGAGGGTACATTCAAGTACCTTGGTGGGAAGGTCGGCAAAGCTCTTCTGGTATTCGCGGTCGCAGGCGACCTGCTGGGTCGGTCGGGTGCATTCCATCTTGACCGGGGTGCCCGGGCCAAAGGCGAAGGACAGCGCCGGAGAAATCGTCTGACAGGGAATGGTCGAGCCGTGGGAAGTGAAGTAGGCCTGAATCAGGGCCGCCACCTCCTGGCCTACCTTGACCCGGCTGACCTGGCACTGCTGCTTCTGGCCGACATAATCCAGCAGGCCGGTGCATTTGCGAAACTTGTCGAGCGCATCGCAGACGATGGACTGGCCCGAGGAAACGCAAAGGTTCGCTTTGATGACGTCGGTGAACCCCTCGACGAACTTGTACTTGTTGCTGTCGAAATGCTCGCCGCACCACTCCTGATTGGAGCCGATCTGGAGTTCGGCCGCCGTTTCCGGGAAATGGGAGATCCAGCCATCGACCTCGTCGAAGGTGGAAAAGTGGGATTTGCAGCGGTCGAAAGCGGTGTCCCGCGGGGAAGTGCCGGACTGAATATAGCTGTTCGCGGCCAGACGGGCTACCGCATCGACCTTGTAATCGGCCCGCGCCGCCAGCAGTTCCGGCCAGACTTTATTGGTGATGTCGGCGGTCCAGGCGGCATCCACCGCCTGGGTATAGGCCCCGGCCGCGGTGGCGACGGAGTTGTCTATATGCGATTGCCAGGTCGCCAGTCCCCCCGGCATGCTCGAATAGATCTCGCTCGCCCAGGCCTTGGCCTGGACCCCGATTGCCCAGCGCAGGTTATCGAAAGCCTTGGGGGCATAAGTGTTCTCGCGCGCATCCACTCCGGCTTTTACCTGCTGGACGTAGAACATCTTGAGCAGGATGGCGTGCAGCGGCGGGCCGTCGTCGTCATCGCAAAAGCCGATGCCCTCGCAGATGGCCTCGCCGGCGCCGCTGATGGCGTCCCATGCGGCTTCGCCAACGTCAGCCAGGAAGGACAGCACGGCTCCCGCCCCTTCATAGAGACCCTTGGCGACCTCGTACAACTCCTCCAGGAGAGCGCATACGTCGCCGCCGCCGGCCAGGATCTGCACCGCCGCGCAGACGGCCGCCGCACCCAGGTGGTAGGCGGCGCTCCAGTAGTCGCCCTGCTTATAGGCGACATAGGCGTCGAGTGCCTGCCAGAATCCGCTTGGAATCTGTCCCCCTTCGGCGAGGGATTTGCCCGCCCCCGTGTCGTGGTACTGGTCGCTGCAGACCAGGACGTCGGAGCCGCTGGCGATGCAGCGGATGTAATCCCTTGAATCCGAAAGATAGGCGGAGCTGATCGGCAGATTGCCGGCCCCGACCTCATCCTCGATATCCTGGTACAGGCCGATGAAGGTGTCCAGTGCATCGGCCCTGGCGATCGGTGCGGCCGCACTCAGGGCGGCCAGGCCGAGGAACAGGGGCAACAATCGGAACAGGAAGAACTGTTTCATTTCGCCCTCCTCCTCAGCGCCGTTTCGCCGGCTTGGTACCAACGGGCACCACTCCGGTCCGGATGGCATGCTTCAGCTCGCCGACAGTGATTCGTTTGCCGCCGGGCGATTCCAGCACCGTATGATCAGGCTGGTTGAGCAAGGCTTTCCAGTCACTCTTCCCGGTGACCCTGGTGGCCCGCCCCGACAGATCGGGTCGCTGGTTCAGATTATTTATTGAGCGGCCCAGACGCTTTTCGATCTGGGGTTGGAGAAACCGCAGCTGGCCCACCGTCAGCCTGTGCCCGGAGGGCAGCTCTATCGTCTCGTTGTCGGGGTATTTGAGCGCCTCGGCAAGGGCGGTGGGGCTGTCGACCCGCTTGCCGGTGGCAGCAGGCTTGTGACGCAGTGGCGCAGGCACGATGGCCGTGGCCGGAGCGCTCCGCAAGCGCCGGGCAGCCTGGTCCATGCGCCGCAGTTCACCCAGACGAACCCTTTTTCCGTCGCTCAGCTCCACCTGATCGCTGTCAGGCCGGCTTGCAAGTGAGGACAGGCGCAGGTCGGGACTGATAGGGACGACATGGGGCCCGGCTGGTTGGACACCCAGGTCGGCCGCCTCTGTTGCGAGAGGAATCGTCATGATCGCCATGATCGAGATTGCAACTGCCGCTGCAGACAAAGAAAATTTTCCCATGGTACCTCCCATTGATGCTGCTCTTTCCTTGGACCTGTTGATGTCCTGACTTATTGAGTCGGTGCCTCAAGGACCGGCATCGCTTTTTCCTCGTCCGGTTGGGTTTGAGGGGGGTGGAAAAAAATTTGGCGGTAATGGCTCGCACCGATTCCCGTTTGGCCCCGGTACGCCTGCACCTGCCAGACGTAAGGCATTCCGGGAACGATCCGGCCGACATCGAAAATGCTCAGGGTATAGGAATTTTCCCTGGTCATCGATGCAAGCAGAGGTTTGCGGCCGCTGAAATCCTCGCGGGAGAGCTCCTGGGGAGTCATTCCGCTTTCCAGTCCGTAAAGCTGCAGATGGTAGATCACGTCGTCTCCCGCCGATTGCCAGGAGAAGGTCGGCAAATCTTCCGAAGACAGTTCGACCCGGGTCAGATTCGGGGGATCGAGCAGTTCGAGGGTGCCGAGGGGCGGGCCCGGGGGCGCCTCGGCCACATAGTAGAAAATGACCGGCTCGTCGAATCCCGTAAGGGGCTCGAGCACCTCGAATTCGACCCGGTGCAGTCCGCCGGCATAGGTGGGGAAAACCGGAGTGGTCGGACTTGCCAGGGCGATGTCCCGCTTTCCGGCCGGCAGGTAGCGGGTGACATGGGCGAGAACCTGACCGTCGACTTTCCATTGCCCCCGCAGGGTGCCGCCTCCGTTGTAGGTCAGGGTGGCGACGGCTCCCAGCCCCCGGCTGTTGCGGGGGACGGTGATCCTCCCGCCCGAGGAGGGGCGTGTCGGGTCCTGTCCGGGGGGATTGGTGAACTCCAGCAGCATATTCACCAGGGAGAACTGCCCCGCGGAAGAAGGCACGATCTGCAGTTCGACTTCCGAATCGGCCGGGAGCAGGTCCACGATCGACGGGGTGAAGGTTCGCCGGAAGAAAATACGGCTCTGGCCGAGTTCAAGGGCGGCGGTCATCACCCTGGCTGGGACGATGATGTTTTCCGTCGAACTCCCCTGATTGTTCACCAGATTGATGGTCAGGCTCCGGTTCCAGGTGCCGAGGAGGGTCCCTTCGCCGGTTTCGAATCGGCCCGCCGGGGAAGTGGCCTGAAAAGGCGGTGAATCGAGCTGAAAGGCGCGGTAGAAGACCGGGACGGAACTGTTTGCTTCGGGAACGATATTGGCAGAGGGCGGAGTGGCGGTCACCGTCAGGGCTGCCGCGACGGCAGGCAGCAGCGGGATAAGCAGCAGGCCGGCCAGGCGGCGGAAAAGAGCAGCTGCCGAGCACTTCAGTTGAAGGGAAAGAGAGCCTTTATCTATCATGGGTATCTCCAAAAAATGAGTATCAGCCGATCAGATCAGCGACAGGGACAGGCCGCCCACACTGAGCAGCAGGAAAAGGGAATAATCCTCCTCCAGATCGTCGCCGGCCCGATCGTCGATGCGATGGTACCGGCCCCGCAGCGACAGAACCTTCCGGGCCTTTTCCAGGAAGGGGAGCTCCAGCCGCCAGTTGTATTGGCAGATGCCGTCGTAACTGATCGACTCCACCGAGTGGTCGTCGGTGCGGGAATCGAGAATGGAAAAGGTCAGATAGAGATCCTGGGTTTCCCCGATGATATAGGTGCCGGCCAGGGTGCCCTGCCACGTCTCGGTGACCGTGTCGCTGCCGGTATCGGTGCGGCCGTAGGACACCGAAGGGTTCAGCGAAAGCCGGTAGTCGGGCTGCCAGCCGAAATTGAGGATCGCCTGATGGGTGCGGCCGTCGGCGTCGGCAGGCGAGTCGTCGGCAAAGCGGGTATAGGTGTAGCTGGGCATCAAATTCCATTTTTCCCGAACGATGGAAATTCCGGCGGTGAGCGATTGGCTCTGGTTTTCGATCGGATCGATCTCGTCCGGCTCGTCCGAACTGTCCTGGAAGGTGAAGTTGCCGTTGAGGAAGACACTGGGCCAGTCGGCCGGGTACAGATTGTAGGACAGGTCCAAAGAGGTATTGCGCACGACCGGCAGGTCGGAGTCGTTCTCAACGTTATCGCGATTGTGCAGCAGGCTGGCTGTCAGACTCGACTCCCGGAAGGTCCTGGTGCCGTAGAGGAGGTATTCCTCGCGGTCGTTGACCCCGGTGACATCGGCGATGCTGCGAAAGTCCTGTCCCAGGTATTTGTAGCCTCCCCCGTAGTCGTAGCTGCCTGCCCGGCCGGAGAAACGGACGGTCCATGCCCGTCCGCTGTCGGACCCTTCCCCGTCGCCCGTATCCTCGTCATAGCGGCTGTAGCTGTATTCGCCGTTCATGCGCAGACCCTCTCCCCACAATGCGGAGGCGAGGGCGAGGCTGTAGATCTGGCCTTTGGAAGGGGCGGCCAGGGTGGCGGTATTGTATCCCCCCGGCGCTCCGTTCTTGCCGGTGATGACGGTTCCCCTGGCGATCAGGCGGCCGTTGTCGAGCAGATCCTGCCCCAGGGAGCCGCCGACTAGCCGCTGGTCGGAACGATCCAGGCCGGTCATGTCGTCGAACCCGGTCACCGGGATGCTGCTCACCATGAAGGCCTGAGCGTGGGTGCCGTCGGCATTGAGTTCCAGCATGGCCCCCCGTCGGGCGATGCTTTCGCCGGTCAATTCGGTGCCCGCCACCACCAGATCGCCAAGGGAAAGGCGCTGGCCCAGGTATTCGATCCGCAGCAGGTAATTGTTGAGGTTGAAGGTGTCGTCCGTCTCCTCTTCCCCCTCCTGCTCGGTCAGCCAGCCGTTGGCATCGAATGCGACCTTGACGTCCCCGCTTTCGACCAGCGAGGTCAGAGTGACGCTGGAGCCGACCTTCCAGTCCGGCTCGGCGCTGCCGTTCTTGCCGAACACCTTGCCGCCGATATCGGCATCGATGACCATGGTGGCGGAAGCCTTGTCGAAGTAGTCCGACTGGGGAACGACGAAGGTCCAGACGCGCGGGGGGAGGATCACTCCATCGGCGTCCATGCTTTCGAGGGTGACAGTATGGGTGCCGAAATCGAGCGGGGTTTGGGGCGTGTAGCGGATCTCCCCCGACTCGATGCTCGCCAGCGGCGAGACATCGACATCGTCCACCAGAAGGCGCATGGAGGACCACTGGGCCGATCCCTCGATCTTGGTGAAATCGATGACGATGGTGGTTGGCGGCTCGGCAATCCGGGTGCCGTCCATCAGGGGCAGCACCAGGCGGGAAGGAACCCCTTGTGGCGGAGAAATCTGGACCAGATTCTCTTCAGCGGTGGCGAAGGTTGACGCCGCCAACGTGATGAGGATCGCAGCCAGGGCGCTTGAGAAAAAACCTCTCCCTGAATACTTCATGCAGACAAACCCTCCATGGAATAACAAAATTGCAGACAACTTCCGCAAAGTCTCGCAAGTTTATTTTCGGGCTCTGCTCCGAACCCGGTAGAGCCTTTCGGTAAAACCGCCTTCCTGCTCAAAAGCGGCAGCCTGGGCGGCGATCTGGCGGTCGAGCAGGCTGCAGGCAACGGCTATCAGGGTCAGGGCGGCATTGGCGGCGATTTCGGGGTAGGTGGACTGGTTGGACTGGGTGGACGTTGTGGACGTTGTGGACGCCTCGGTTTGTCCGTTCTGTCCATCAGGTCCACAAAGTCCACTTTGTCCACCATGTCCATTCCTGGTTTCCCACACCCATTGCGCCACGTCATCGGCAGTGGCGCACCGCCGGGCTATCAGCTCCTTGCGTCGCGGGTCTTCCCGTGGCCAGATCGACAATCCCCGCTGCCGCAGAAAATCCTCGTAATCCAACTTGAGCTCTTCCAGACTGGCCCTGGCCACGTTGGTTAGTTTCAGCTCGGTTTTCTTCGAAGTGCCCGAGGCCTGACTCCCTTCGGCGATGTTCTGCACGCCGCTACGCGCCGCCTGCACCATCTGGTCCCGGGTACGGCTGAATCTGTCGATGTAGCGGTCGCAGAAGCGCACCGTGACGTCATGGACGAGCTGCGCGATCTGAAAGCTTTTCAGGTTACGGTAGCCGCCATGACTGGGAATCAGTTCTTCATGCTCGGTCATTTGCCCTCCTTTTTTCGCGATGCCGAGGTTAATGAAATTTCTATGCAATAACAAGTCCTAAATAACGGCTTCTAAATGAAAAACCCCGCCTCTTGCGAGACGGGGCCATTTTTTCCGGCAATATTGAAGGTCTTTTTATTCCCCTAGGTAGGTGTAGGAGACCAGGGTCTTGTCCAGCAACTCCAGAAAATGGCTCGTCTCCTCGAAGGAGATTTTGCGGGAGGCGACCCCCTTTTCCAGTGTGTCGCGGACATGCTTGAGGATTTCGGGGCCTTTGTACTGAACGTACTTGAGGCTTTCCCAAGTGGCGTCGCCGCTGATGACGGTGTCGATCTTGTAGTTGGTCTTGCGGTTGAAGGAGACGTGCACGGCGTTGGTGTCGCCGAACAGGTTGTGCATGTCGCCGAGTATCTCCTGGTATGCGCCGATCAGGAAAAAGCCGATGTAGTAGTCCTCGCCCGCCTCAATAGTGTGAATAGGCAGATACTCGGTGCGGCCGTTTTCGCCGACGAAGCTGGTGATTTCGCCGTCCGAATCGCATGTGATGTCGGCGATGGAGGCCATGACCTCGGGCTTCTGGTGAAGGCGCTGGATCGGCACGATGGGGAACAGCTGGTCGATGGCCCAGGAGTCGGGTAGCGACTGGAACAGCGAGAAGTTGGCGAAGTAGGTCTGACGCAGGCTCAGCTGGAATTCCTGGAACTCGTCCGGAACGTGTTTAAGGCGTTCGACGATGCCGGTGATCTTTATGAAGATCCTGCTGCAGAGCCATTCGGCGAGGGCCCGGTCGTGCAAGTTCAGGTAACCGAGGTTGAACAGGCTGACCGCTTCCTGGATCAGCTGGATGGTGTCGTGGTAGTCGACTCGCAGCGAGTGGCGATCGAGACTCTGGTAAATGTCGACCAGCTTCTGTACTGTCGGTGACAGATTCTCGGTTTTCTCCAGGGCTTCGTCGAAATCGGGCAGGTCGTTCTGGGTATTGGTATTGAGAATGTTGGTCACCAGCACCGAGTAGTGGGCAACGGTGGCTCGTCCTGATTCGGAAATGATGTTCGGGCAGGGCACGCCGGCTTCGTCGCAGATGTTCTTGACCTGGTAGACCACGTCGTTGGCATATTCGTCAATAGTGTAGTTGGCGCTGGAGAAGTCGCTCGATTTGGACCCGTCGTAGTCGACCCCCATGCCACCGCCGATGTCGAGGAATTGCAGGTTGACCCCCATCTTGCGCATTTCCACGTAGATGCGGGTCCCTTCGATCAGGGCGTTCTTGATTTTGTCGATCTTGGTGATTTGGCTGCCGATATGGAAGTGCAGCAGCTTCACCGTATCGAGCATATTATTTTCCTTGAGGATCTCGACTGCAGCCAGAATCTCCGAAATCTTCAGGCCGAATTTGGCCTCCTCGCCGCCGGAGGTCGCCCATTTGCCGGTCCCTTTTGAGGAAAGCTTGACCCTGAAGCCGAGTTTGGGGACGATGCCCGATTTTTTTGAAAGGGCGATGATTTTTTCCAGCTCGAACAGCTTTTCGACCACGATGGTGATGTCGTAGTCGATGCGGGTGGCATAGAGGACCATTTCGATGAAATCGTTGTCCTTGTAGCCGTTGCAGATAATCGGCAGATTTTCTCCGGTAGCGAAGGAGATGGCCGCCACCAGTTCCGGTTTGGACCCGACTTCCAGTCCCATTTTATGTTTCTTGCCGAAATTGGCGATGGCCTCCACCACCTGCCGCTGCTGGTTGACCTTGATCGGGAAGAAGGTCTGGTAACCGGCCGGATACTGGTATTCGGCGATGGCATTCTTGAAGGCGCGGTTGATGGCGCCGATGCGCCCCTGAAGCACATCCATGAAACGGAGCAGGATCGGCGGCTTGATGTTGCGTTTGATCAAATCGTCTACCAGAGCCCGCAGGTCGATGGCGTACTTGGAACTCGGCGAGGGATGGACGCACATGTTCCCCTTCTTGTTGATGGAGAAGAAATCGTCCCCCCAGTTGGGCAGGTTGTATATCTTGGCGGAGTCCTTGATCGACCAACGTTTCATAGATGTCACCACTTCCGGATGGTTGTTTAACGTTCAGCGAACTTGAATCATTCTTTGCCTTTGGGCCTGATCAGCGTTCATCTGCGTTAATCAGCGTCCCATTGAATTATCCCAACCGCTGTTTAAAGTCCTCGTAACCAAACCTTCTCAGCACCTCGAGCTCCCCCGTCTCCGGCTCGAAGGTGCAGATGGCGGGGTGCTGGATGCCGTTGAAGGTCGTGGTCTTGACCATGGTGTAGTGGGCCATGTCAAGAAAGGCCAGCCGGTCGCCGGCGGCGAGGGGCTGCTCGAAAGACCAATCGCCGATGATGTCTCCGGCCAGACAGGAGGGCCCGCCGAGGCGATAGGTGTAACCTTTTTCCCCTGGATCGAATCCGCCGTAGATCTCCGGTCGATAGGGCATTTCCAGCACATCCGGCATGTGACAGGTGGCCGAAACGTCGAGGATGGCGGTGGGGATCTGATTGTGAACCACGTCCAGCACTTCGCCGATCAGCAGGCCGGTGCCGATGACGATGGCTTCGCCCGGCTCGAGGTAGACCTGCACGCCGTATTTCTCCTGGAAGTAGCGGATCAGTTCCACCAGGCCGTCGATGTCGTATCCTGCCCGTGTGATGTGATGGCCGCCGCCGAGATTGAGCCACTTCATGCGCGGCAGAAATTCCCCGAACTTTTCCTCGACCACCTTGGCCGTCCGCGCCAGCGGTTCGAAAAGCTGCTCGCACAGGGTGTGAAAATGCAGGCCCTCGATCCCGGCCAGAGATTTTCCATCGAACTCCCGGCGGGGAATGCCGAGCCGGGAGCAGGGCGCGCAGGGGTCGTAGAGGGGAGTGTGGCCTTCCGAATGTTCCGGGTTGATCCGCAGGCCGATGGAGACCCGTCCCTGTTCCTTTTCCCAGAGAGGCCGGAAGCGCTCCAGTTGGGCGAAGGAGTTGAAAACCAGATGGTTGGAGATGGCCAGCAACTCGACGATATCGCTCTCTTTGAAGGCGGCGGCGAAGCTGTGCACCTCGCGGCGGAACTCCTCCCGGCCCAGGCGTGCCTCCCAGGGCGAACTGGCGCAGACCCCAAGCAGGGTTTCGCCGATCAGCGGGAAGATCGGCCACATCGCGAAGGCCTTGAGCGCCATCAGGATCTTCGCCCCGCTCCGTTTTTGCACCTCGTCCAGGATCGCCAGGTTGTGGCGGATGCGGCCGAGGTCGACCACGTAGGATGGGGAGGGGGCGAGCTCCAGGATTTTCGGAATGTCGATACCGGTCATCTGTTGGCCTCTTTAAACCTGTAAAACCTTGAACCTTAATCGCGGGGTTTCGTCCCCGCACGACGACCCACTCTTTTGATGCGCGTCAAAAGAGTGGGCAGAAAAACGCGCCCCGGCTTCTGGCCCGCCTGCGGCGGGTACCCTCCACGGAGCAGCCGTCGGGCGGGCGGAAAAAAACTCGGTCGCTTCGCTCCCTCAGACAGTTTTTCCGCCTTTTTCGCCCGCCGACCGCTCCGCTCCGGCTGCGTCACAGGGGGAGAAAGGCAGTTGCTAGTGGTTGGTAGCTAGGGGCTAGTAAAGTCTTTAAAGCCAATCTAGTTTTGTACTATCCTTCCCAGCAACCAGCAACCAGCAACCAGCAACCAGCAACCAGCAACCAGGTTTTCAACTAGCCCCTAACCCCCAGCCCCTAGCCCCTGCTTTTCACAACTCCGGCCACTCCCCGCCGTCAATGACTTCCGTCGGCAGGCCCATCTTGCCGAGGGTTTCGAGGAAGGGTTCGGGATCGAACTGCTCCATGTTGTAGACCCCTTCGCCGCGCCATTGGCCGGTCAACATCATCATCGCGCCGACCACGGCCGGAACGCCGGTGGTGTAGCTGATGGCCTGGGAGTTGACCTCCCGGAAGCAGGCTTCGTGGTCGCAGATGTTGTAGATGTAGACCTGCTTGCGCTTGCCGTCCTTGATGCCCCGGGCGATGACGCCGATGCAGGTGCGGCCCTTGGTGAGGGGGCCGAGGCTGCCGGGGTCGGGCAGGACCGCCTTCAGGAACTGCAGGGGGACAATCTTCTGTCCCTGGAATTCGACCTCGTCGATGCGGGTCATGCCGACGTTCTGCAGCACCTCCAGATGCTTCAGGTAGTTGTCGGAAAAAGTCATCCAGAACTGGGCCTTCTTGATGGTCGGGATGTGCTTGACCAGCGATTCCATCTCCTCGTGGTACATGCGGTAGATGTTCATCGACCCGATCCCTTCCGGAAAATCGAAGCTCTGTTTGGTGCTGAGCGGAGCAGTCTCGACCCACTGGCCGTTTTCCCAGTGACGGCAGGGGGCGGTCACCTCGCGGATATTGATCTCCGGGTTGAAGTTGGTGGCGAAGGGCTGGCCGTGGCTGCCGGCGTTGGCGTCGATGATGTCGATCTCCTGCACCTCGTCGAGGTACTTTTTCGCCGCCAGGGCGGTATAGACGTTGGTTACGCCCGGATCGAAGCCGCTGCCCAGCAGGGCCATCAGACCCTTTTCCTTGAACCGGTCATGATAGGCCCACTGCCAGCTGTATTCGAACTTGGCGGTGTCCAGCGGCTCGTAATTGGCGGTGTCGAGGTAGTCGACGCCGGTCTCCAGGCAGGCGTCCATGATGGTCAGGTCCTGGTAGGGCAGGGCGACGTTAATGACCAGGGAGGGCTGCTCCTGGCGGATCAGGGCCACCAGCTCGGGAACATTGTCGGCGTCCACGCGGGCGGTCCTGATGGGGAAATCGGGAATCTCCGCGGCGATGGCGTCGCATTTGGACTTGGTTCGGGAGGCCAGGGTGATGTCCGTAAACACCTCTTTCGCCTGAGCGCATTTATGTACCACAACACGGCCGACGCCGCCTGCTCCGATGATCAGCACCTTGCTCATGGTCTCCTGTCCTTTCTCAGATTCACTTTCCTTTGTATTCGAATGTGGGCGGAGTCACCACCCAGAGTATTTTCGCCGGCACCCTGCCGGCATTTCTGACCGCGTGGCGACGGTCGGAGGTAAAGAAAAAGCACTCATTCCTGCGGACGATGTAATCCTTGTCGTCAAGGGTCAGTCCAATCTTTCCGCTGATGACAAAGCCGAACTCCTCCCCTTCGTGAAAGGACTGCTCCTCCATTTTTTCCCCGGCCTGCAATGTGACCAGTGCCGGGTCCATGGTCCGGTTCTGAGCTCCGGGAACCAGAAGTTCCACCCGGATGCCGTTTTCATCGTTGGCAATCACCAAAGAGTCCTTGCCGAATACGACCTGGGTTTCGCGCGTTTCGGCAAAAAACTCCGAAATGGAAACCCCCAGAACATCCAGAATATCCCTCAAGGTATTGATGGAGGGGGAGGTGCCGTCATTTTCCAGCTGAGAAATATAACCTTTAGTCAGGTCTGCCCGGCTGGCCAGCTCCTCCTGGGTGAGGGAATTGGCCATGCGCAGTTTTCTCAGTCTTTCACCTATCTTCACGTTAGCTCCCTGTTTAGGAATGGTAAACATTTTGTCAGAAGCTATGTTTACCAAAACTAAACTATCCGTTTAACAAATTCAGTCAACGGGGCCGGTTTATACTCCCATAAATGGCTGGTGTCAACTGAAAATTCCGCTCCCGCCCAGGCCGCTGACTGCTTGACATCGGCGGGCAATTCCGATAGGAATTCCATGAACACAAATGATAGCAATTCTTGTTCAAACTTTTCAACTCAGGGAAAGGATCTCTATTTCATGACGCCCATCAGCAAGATCGGTTTCCTCGGTGGAGGCAATATGGGTGAAGCCCTGATTAAAGGGCTTACCAGGGAAGGGGTGGTTCCGGCCGAAAACATTCTGGTTGCCGAACCCGTCGAGTCGCGGCGGAACGTGCTGAAAGAAAAGTATGGGGTGCGGACCGAATCGGAAGCCTCGGCAGTGGTCGGTCGCTGCGATCTCGTGGTGCTGGCCATCAAGCCGCAGATTGTCGGCCAGGTCCTGCCGCAGGTGGCCAACGTTTTCAATGATGCCAAGCTGCTGATTTCCATTGCCGCAGGGGTAACGACCGAGATTCTGGAAAAGCACTTTTCCGGCAGCCCGCGGATCGTGCGGGCCATGCCCAACACCCCGGCCCTGGTCGCCGGCGGTGCCACCGCCCTCTGCCCCGGACGCTTCGCCTCCCCGGACGATCTTGACGCCGCCCGCCGCCTGTTCGAGCCGGTCGGCATGGTGCGGGTGGTGGCCGAGGAGCAGATGGATGCGGTCACCGGTCTTTCCGGCTCCGGCCCGGCCTATGTCTACACCGTTATCGAAGCCATGGCCGCCGGAGGTATTCTGGAAGGCCTGCCCCAGGATGCGGCCCTGGCTCTCGCCGCCCAGACGGTACTGGGCGCCGCCCGCATGGTCATTGAAAGCGGCGAACATCCGGCGGTTTTGCGGGACAAAGTCTGCTCCCCGGGGGGGACGACCATCGCCGGCATGAAGGCCCTGGAGGAGAACGGCCTGCGCTCGGCCCTGATGAGTGCCGTTTCGAACGCCGCCAGACGGTCCCGGGAGTTGGGGAAGAAATAGTTGCAGATGTTGAAGGATCGAGGACTTGTTGCGGCGTCCCTGCCGGGTATGGAGGATTTTTTCGACAGCAGGCCATGAGTTGTTCGAATGGCGTATACTGACAATCAGGAGTCATCACGAAAAACAGAAGTTGAACGACAATAACTTCGGATAAGAATATGACAGCCGCTCCCCTGGTTGTTTGCAACCTTTCTGCCGGCAGCGGAAAACATGAGCTGCTCATGCAGGCCGTGACACGTCGCGGCTTTCAGTTGGCCGAAACCGATCATGCAGGACATGGGACGGAGCTCGCCTGCCAGGCGGCTTCCGAGGGAAGGTCGTTGATTCTGGCGGCGGGCGGAGACGGCACCATCCACGAGGTCGCCAGCGGAATCCTCAAATCGGGAAATTCCGCAACCCTTGGCATCCTCCCTCTGGGCACGGGCAACGACCTGTGTCGCAGTCTCGGAATCGATAACGACATCGATGCTGCCCTTCAAGTGATCGATGCCGGGCGGGAGGTGGATATCGACGTCGGCCGGTTGAGAACCGGCGGTGAGGAACACCTGTTTTTCAATGTATCCGCCTGCGGTTTTGGCGGCGAGGTCGATAAAAATCTGGAGGAGGACGAAAAAAAAAGCTGGAAAACCCTTTCCTACCTCAAATCCGGGCTTGCGGCCCTCACAAAGATCGAAGCCTTCCAGGTTGAAGTGCAGAACGACGAGGACAAAATCAGTGCCCTGGCTCTGAACGTGGTCCTCGGCAACGGCAGATATGCGGCTGCAGGAATTCCGGTCGCTCCCCGGGCTCTTTTGACCGATGGAAAACTCGATCTGGTGCTTTATCTGGGGGAGGGTTTGGGCGATCAGATTTTAAATTCCAGGCTGATTCTGAAGGGTGAACAGGACCGTTCCGATACAGTGCTGACGCTTCGCTCCGAGACCTTTGACCTGAAATTTTCCCGGCCCCTCGCAATAAATTATGACGGCGAACTCCATGACAGGGACGTTGAAGATATCCGCTACTCGATTCATTCCAGACGCTTGAGGGTTATCGTTGGCAGAAATTTTATCGGATGAAAATTATAATGGCCGCCCTCAGCATCCGCCTTTCGCAGATGTGCTCCTGGCCCGAACCATTCGCCGGCTGAAACAGGCTTTCGGCGTTCTGCGGCCTTTTTATGTATCGGCATTTCACGGTTACGGCTGCGACGATTCCATCATTCTGCAGGGCCGGGTGGTCGAACGTCTGGAAATCGGTTCATCCAAAAAGGATGATCCCTGGTGGAGAAACCTGCGCAACATGATCCGGGTCTTCCTCCGGGCCCGGGCCGAAAAGGCATTACTCACCGCGACCATTCAGGGCCAGTCAGTGGCAATAACTACCGATGAGATAGGCTACTTCCGCAAAGAGGTCCCGCTACGGGAAAAACTCGACCGTCCGGGATGGGTGGATGTCCATTTCGATCTTCAGCGAATCCCGGGCTACAGAGAGATTTCCAGGCAGGGCGGCAAAATTCTGAGCATCCCCACCTCCACTCGACGATCTCCGGGCATTATCAGCGATATCGACGATACCATCGTGGAGACTTTCGCCACCGATCTGCTCATGACCGCCAGGCTCACCTTCATCAACAATTCGACCACCCGCACAGCCGTGGACGGTATGGCAGAGCTGTACAATGCCATCATCCGTTCGACCTCTGCCCTTTCTCCCGTATTCTACATCACCAGTTCGAGTTGGAGTCTTTACCATCTCTGGACGGAGTTTCTGGATCTGCAGAAATTTCCGCAGGGGCCGCTGCTGATGCAGAAAATCGGCCTGGCCAACAACAAACTGATCCGTAAGGGACACCACCACAAGATCGAAAAGATCGAAACCGTCCTTCGGATGACGAAGGATCTTCCCTTTTTTCTCATCGGCGACAACGGGCAGGCCGACCGGCAGATCTACTTCGACATCGCCAGCCGTCATCCTCACCGGGTCGCCGCCGTCTGCATCCGGGTCGCCCGGGAAAAGGCGAAACCCTTTACGGCCGACTACGCAAGTATCGGGGTGCCCTATTTCGAGTTCGAGAACGGTTTTTCACTGCGGGAAAAACTGGTGGCGAAGGGATTGATTGCTGGATAGGGTGATTCATGAATCGCCCGCGGCGCATGCAAAAGGCAAAAACCCGATCCCGATTTCGATAGCGATTTCGATTTGGAAAGGGCAAAAACCAGTCTGGCCCAATGATGCATTCACCAAGCTTATTTTGCCACCTGGCTGGTTTATTGGGTGGGTGATCCAAATCGAAATCGAAATCGGGGGTTGGCCTTTCCCCTTAAGCGCTAACCCAATGAGAACAAGGTGCAAATCCGATCGACTTATGGGTTGGGACGATAAACGACGTCCACCAGGTTGCGCACATACCTTTCGTCACTGAGGCCGTTGGTCGCCTCGGCAGGAAAAGCGACTATGGTTCGGTAGAAACCGGCCACCTGTTCGAAAAGATCGATGCGCGCCTTTGGATCCAGCTGGTCGCGGCGTATCAGCGCCTCGAGTCCGAGGGCGGCGTCCGAGGGGGAGACCTGCTGGCGAAACCGGGCAACCAGATGGGGGTAGGCGCGAAAGGAATTGTACTTGTCGGGGAACAGCCGGTCTATATCGGGTACGCTGACCTTTGGATTGCGAACGACGATGGTGTGGGCTGCAAGATCCCCGAGGCGTTGAAATTTGGGATTTAGCAGGCAGGCGATACCGCCGAGGAGATAACAATAGGGCAGGCTGTCCACCGTGCGCAACAGATTGCGAACCACCACCTGTCCAAACTGAAGCTTGAGTCCGCTGCGGTCCATGACCCGCAGGCGAAGTATTTTTTTCCCGAAAGTCTGGCCATGGTTGAACCACTCCAGGAGGATGGCGTACCCGATCGAAACGACGAAGCTGATGAGGATGTAGAAGGCCATGCCGGCTTCCGAACTGAATGCCGAAAGGACCCTGAGCAAGCCGCCGGCGATACTGAGCAGTCCCCATATGCAAAGGCCGTCGATAAGCCAGGCAAGAAAGCGCACCATCGGTCCGGCCAGGACCAGGGAAAAGGCCACCCCCTCCGGCGTGCGAATAACCTGGATCGTGTCCCTGCTTCCGGTCATTGAGAGTTCCCTCCCAGCTGTATTCTGTCCGCCGATTTGCCTCCCCGGGCTAAAAGGAGACACAGGGCGGTCAGCTCGACCAGGCCGAAACCGATTTTGAGCGGATAGGGCAGAACAGGCTCATGGTATTGGGAGAAAAAGCTTTCGACCAGGCCGGCAAAAACGAGCAATACCGCCACTCCCCCGATCAGGGTCATCAGATCATGCGTTTGTCCACGCAGCCTCTCACCGAGGGGCAGGCCGCTCTGGCGGTCGAATAGAGTCCTGGCCAATACCAGTCCGGCCTGGCCGGCAATGAGAATGGCGGGAATCTCCACGACACCGTGGGGCAGAAGCCAGCCAAGCAGAAACTCCGTTTCCCCGGCACGGATATAGTCGAAAAAAACGGCTCCGAGTATCACCCCGTTGTAGAACAAGAGGACCATTGTGCCGATGCCCCAAGTGATGCCCAGCGACATGGCGAAGATGGCGACCCTTGTATTGTGGGTCATCAACTGGCTGGCAAAGGCCGATTTCCCCTCGCCGATCTGTATCGGCAGTCTGGTCTCCTCGGCGGCAACCCGCTCCGAAGGGTTGCCCAGCAGATGATCGAAGGGGAGCAGCACCTCTTTGCTGGCCGGATCGATTGCCAGGGCAAAAACGCCGAATGCGCAGCCGATCAGGGTGATCAGCAGCGCAGCCTGGAAACCATGGCGATGACGACGGAAGGTGCTCGGGAAACTGCGGAAAAACCATTTTAAGGGATAAAGCCGGTGCCGACGGTGTCTGACCTCATGGATTTCGCCGAAAGCGCGCGCCACCAGGGAGTCCAGATAGCGCCTGATCTCATCGTCCCGGGCGAGGCCCTGCAGACGCGCCAGCCCTGAAGAGGTGCGCTGATAGAGGTAGTGGAAACGCTTGACCTCCTCAAGGCTTCTTTTCTGCCCCGGGTCCTTGTCGATAAGGTCAAGCATGGTTTCAAACTCCCGCCAGAAGGGGCGCTCTTCGCCGACGAAGCGTTCAAGATCGATAATCAAAGCAGCTGCCTCCGCTTGACATTGATGTATTGCGAGACCAGATCGGTACTGAGCCGTTCTTCATCCAGGAGATGGAAGTCGACCCCCTGCATTTTGAGGTTGCGGCCGAGTTCTCTCAGGCTCTGCCAGACCAGGTGACCGGCCAGATGCCGGCAGACACCCTCGCTGGAGTCGACGTCGTCAGTGCTGAACAGGGGAGTGGCGGCGGACGGCTTGATCATGTTGACCAGGAGCAGATGACGCCTGCTGACCAGGGCCATCTCTTTTTCGAAGCGCTCGGCCAGGGCCGGTTCGTCGAGACAGGTGAGGAAGAGGAGCAAAGCTCTCCGGCGCAGGCGCAGGCTGAGAAATCCGGCCAGTTCACCATAGTCCGGATTGTGGCTCCGGGCCTGCAGGTTTATCAATGCGTCCTGACAGGTTCGAAAATGTTCCAGGCCGGATCGGGCCGTGACGAACTGATGCACCCGGTCGCTGAAGGCAGCCAGCCCGAAAAGATCGCCCTGCTGCCGGGCCACCAGGTTCAGCATCAGGGCGGCAGTGATATAGCGCTCGAGCATTGACTGGCCGTTGCCGCTGTCGCGTGCATTCAGCCGGGAGGAGTCGATGACGACATAGATCTCCTGGGTGCGCTCGATCTGGTACTGCTTAGTCACCAGGTGACCACGCTTGGCTGTCCCCCGCCAATGAATGTCGTTGAGGCTGTCACCCGGCAGGTATTCCCGCAGCTTCTCGAATTCGCGCCCCTTGCCGACCTGGCGGTGCAGGTGCAAACCGAGGGAACCGCGATTCAGGAAAAGGGCAGCCAGCCGTTTCTTCTCCGGGAACAGGTTCGGATAAACCTTGATCTCCGACTTCAGGTGCCGGACCTCCTGCCAATGCCAGAAGCCGAGGGAAGAACGGATCTGGAGATGGCATTTTTCGACGGAAAAACGTCCCCTTCGCTGCGGCAGCACCGGCCACGGGATAGCTCGACTGGCACCTTCTTCCGGCAGAATGGTCCAAAAGTCGTCCCACGATGAGTGGATCTGTTCCGGCAGCTCGAGACCGACGCGCACCTCCTTCTTTCCGGTGCTGCCGCCCGTCAAAACCAACAGGCATTCACCCTCCCGGCCGTGGGTGAGAGTGATCTCTTCGGGCATCTCCGCGCCGACCCCTCTCAGGGATTTGCCGGCCAGCCTGGCATCGACCAGCGCGAGCGCCAGAAGCCCCCCCCAAATCATCACGGCAAAGGGGGCGGCAACAGGCAGCAGGGCCCAGGCCAGACTGCAGGGTACGGCAGAAAGCGAGAAAACCGCCAGGAGCCTGTTGGCTGGAACCATCATCGCGGGACAGTGACCCCCTCCAGCAACGAAGAGACAACTTCGTCCGGAGTCAGCCCCTCGATCTCGTACTCGGGACGCAGCACCAACCGATGTTCCAAAACGGGGACCGCCAGCCTCTTGATATCCTCCGGGGTGCTGAAATCGCGTCCGGCGATAACCGCCATGGCCCGTGCCCCGAGGATCAGGGATTGGGTGGCGCGGGGACCTCCGCCTACCAGGATGCGGGGATCATTCCGGGTGGCGCGAACGATGTTGACGATGTAATCAACCAGTTCGTCTTTGATGTGTACCTGCCGCAGGGCTGCGCGCATGGCCGGAAGGGTCTCGGCATCGATCAGCCGCTGCACATCTCCGCTGCTCAGAACCTGCTCGGGAGTCTTTTCCCCGAGCATGGAGCGCGCCAGGCGTTGTTCTTCCTCAAGGCTGGGTCCCTGCATGGCGATCTTCACCATGAACCTGTCCTTCTGCGCTTCGGGCAGGGGGTAGGTCCCTTCGAACTCGATCGGGTTCTGGGTTGCGAAAACCGTGAAGTTGGGCGACAGGCGATAGGTTTTGCGGTCGATGCTGACGGTGCGCTCCTGCATCGACTGCAGCAGGGCCGACTGGGTCTTCGCCGGGGCGCGATTGATTTCGTCGGCCAGGAGGAATCCGGTAAAAACAGGACCCTGGACCAGGCTGAACTCCTGGGTTTTCAGGTTGAATACATGGGTTCCGGTAATATCGGCCGGCATCAGGTCGGGGGTGAACTGAATGCGGCCGAATCCGTCGCCGAGAATCCTCGCCAAAGTGCGAACCAGCAGGGTCTTGCCGATGCCGGGCACCCCCTCGAACAGAGCATGCTGTCCCGCAAGGATGGTTGCCAAAGCCAGCTCGACGACCTCCTCCTGCCCGATGATGACCTTGGCCGTTTCTTCCCTGATGCGCCCCAGAATCTCCTGAAGCTTCTCTATTTCCATAACCATTTCCTCTCTGCCAGAATTGCGGCGATTTTTCTGTAGCCTTCGGCCACGGCCTGTCCCCGAGCCGGCGGAGTGTTTCCGCTTTCCACCACAGACCGGATGCGATCCTTCTCCGTTTCACTCAGATGCTGCCTCCCCAGGGAGTGCTGCCATTCATCGACGCAGGTCGCCAGCATGTTCCTGTCGGTGAGGTTGCGGCGCAAAAGGTTGGTCAGCCCCGCATGATAGTCCATTGCCGAAGCCTCATCGTCATCCGTCTTTACCGCCGCCAGCCGGGGAGCAAAGGGAACGGAACGCTTCCAGACGTAGAGAGCGGCCAGCACCAGCAATACGCCGAGAAAAGGAGCCAGGCGATACTGCCGCAACAGAAGCATCACTCCCGGTTGTCTGCGGACACCATGGTGGGTTTCGTCGAAGACGAAGGGCCCGTTCCCGGCGATCCAGGCGAGAAGGGCGGCATGGCGGTCACGAAGCATCGCCTCGTTGCTGAACAGGTAGGAGTCGGCAACCAGCACCAGTCTGCCTCCTCCGGTCTCGTGGCGCTCCATGAGAACCGCCTCCCCCTCGACCCGGTAGAGAACCTGCCAATCCCGATCGATCCCGGTGAAACGAACCTCACTGTGAACAGGGATATGTTCGGGAAGGTCGGACCGGTATTCATCCGCCGCGAGGGAAGCTCGAACCTTTCCCATTCCACCCTTCTCTGCGAGAGGGGCGAATCCCAGACGGACCCCCAGTCGGGCCGGACCTTTCTCCTCCACCGGTTTACGGTCGGGAACATTTCCATCCCCGTCCGGTTGGCTTGACTCGGCCGGATTCTCTTTGTCCACTCCGGGCCGGCGGCGAACCGGGTGGAGCGAGAGGACGATCCGGTGCCCCTTGGCGAGAAGACCGTGAATCGTATCGGGAAGGATTTCAAGTTCTTCGGGGCTGAGTCCGAGAAAAAAGATGGTCGAGGGTTCCGTGCCTTCCAGGTCTTTCAGTTTCCGGTAATGGCGTTGTACCGTCACCCCTTCCAAGCGTTCCAGGGAGCGATAGAAGACCTTGCTTCCCAGCGGGTCGCTGCGCAGGGTCGAATAGGGGGGAAAGACATCGCCCGCATCGAACCGCAGTGCCATCAGCCTGTAGAGCCCGAGGCAGAAGCAGACCAGGAGCAGGCAAAAGCCGAGCAGAACGATTCTACGCCGCGCCGACATGGCTCATGATCCTTCGATGGTTGCCCTGAAACTGCTCCAGCATCTCTTCGCTGACCTCCCGCATCCCGTACCAGATCTGCTGAAAAACAATGATGTTCTGGAAAAACGCCTGGACCACGTCCGTTTCGGTGAGGATGTTTCGTTGCAGCTCTTTACAGTAATCGTGGTCCGATTTTGCCTTGCCGATTTGGAGCAGATCGGCGCCTGCAAGTCCGGCGAGATCGGCCAAATACAAGGCGCGGACGGCCAGGCGCCGCTGCCCCTGTTCGAGCAGCTTCTCGGCAAGGGCCAGCCATTCGTTGACCGGCAGGACGCTGGCATCCACCTCCTCCGCCTCCATATCTGGCAGCAAAACATCTGTCGGGACGATTTCCGGCCCAAGACGTTTTCTGCGCCGCAAGTGCCTCCAGGCAACCATGGCGGCAATGCAGATGGCGAATCCCAATCCGATGTACAGGGCAAGAAAGCGCAGATCGGCAGGCTCGCTGCGACCTTCCGGCTTGGCGAGACCGATTTTTGGAAAAAGCTTTGCCAGGACGTCCCCCAGCCACTCCAAAAACGTCTCTATGCCATCGCCCAGAAATTCTCCCCAGTAGCGGATGGTCTCCGCCACGGTGTGCATGAATCCGGACGGCTCCTCATCGGTTTCCTGAATCTGCTCCCTGGGCATGCGCCAACTGTATTCGACCCGCGACATTTCGGCATCGATCGCCCGGTCCAGTTCGGAGGCGACAATCATCCCCTGCGCTCGACCGTTGGCCGGAGTTTGCTCGCTGCCTGCCCCTGAAATGCCGGGGGTGCCGCAAAGCGTCAGGAAGACAAGAAAACCGGAGAAAAGGGTATAAATACCCCTGGTTTTACGCGAAAGGTGCAATTCCGCCAGCAGGTCTTCGCCGCTGCGAAGGGAAAGTCCCCGGTAGCACCGCAGCACATAGGCTGTTTTTACCAGCGGGTCGACACAGAGAAAAGTCAGCACGGAGACGATCAGCCAGAGCGTGGAGTTGGCCATGGCGAGAGCCCCCATGCCATAAATCGACTCGATACCGAACAGCACTTTGAGCAGATGAGGAAGCAGCATGAGGAGGATGAAAAAGTTGATGAAGACCACCAGGGAAAAAGCGCTCAGCATCAACAGCATCTGGTGGTTTTGCCCTGGCCAGAGCCGGGCCTGCTGCCAGGCCTGGCGCACCTGCGCCGCGGGAGCACTGTCATCACCCCGGTCGAGAACGGTCAGGTTCTGGAAAAATGCCAGGCACCAGGCTGCGGGAAGGGTCAACGCAAAAGCAACCGGCAACAGCAACAATGCCCAGGCGCTGGACATACCTTGAAAAACAGCGAGTCGCAGCAACCTGATTGGAGTCAGAGGGAGGGGCGGAGTTTGCATGATACCGCTTTTGACCCGCTCGGCAAAAACGGCCTGCCAGCTTTTCATCCAGACCCAGGCGAGAGTCAGAACAAGAGAGCCTTTTCCCAAATGGTCGTGGGCCAGAGCGCCGCCACTCATATCGGCCCAGAAATAAATCAGCGACAGTGCAAAGGGGGTGGTGCCGAGAAGGTAAAGCAAAAGGTTTTCGGCCGGCTGGCTGCGCAAGACGGCAAAGGCCTCTTCGAGAAGGTCGAGAGCCGGCCGCCCCCGATGGTGTTCGCGCATCGATACCGCCATGGGGCTATCGAAAACTGCTCCAGAGGGTACCCTCGTGGAAACTGCTTGGAATGGCAAGAAGTAGTTTGCCGAGATAAAAGAAGCTCATCCAGAGAAGCAGAAAACCGGCAGCACTGGCCAGCAGGCTCCCGATAACTCCAATCATTCCCCTGCCTTTCTTGCTTCCCCCATTGGCGGCATTCAGGCAGCGGCTGCAGAGGAAAAGCCCCTGATGCTCAATGATGCATTCTCGACAAAAGTAGTGTTTGCATGCCGGACAGAGAGCCACAGCTTCACGTTGGCTGTGCCGAAGACATCTTTTTGACACCAGGTCTGTCACTGTCACCTTCCTCCGTCGGGCTGCCAGCTTGCCAGAGACACGGTTCCGATCAGTGAAGCAAGAAACAGGCAGAGTGCCAGAACAATGAATATTACGGTGAGGAACGGCACGTCGATCGGGCGAACAGCGGCCATGCTGCTGTAAAGAGACCACTGGTTGAACATCGGTTCGACTTCACCGTTTTTCAACATCGTTATTATCATGCCAAAATATACTAAAATGCCGCCGGCAAAAATGACACCCATAACGATCCAGCTGGATGTTTTTGCCGCTCCCGGCATCTGCTTGCGGGCTTGCCTGGACAAGGCGATGATGTTCAATACGACCAGCAAAGAGCCGAGCAGCAGACCGCTCCAGGCTAGGACCGGTCCGCCCCGGAAAAGGTAGAGGACGCAGAAGGCTCCCGTCAACAGGGCGGTGGCGAAAAGGGACCAGTGGGCCCAGAGGGAGACGGGCGGATCGACTTTCATCTCCTGCCGTGTCCCGGAACCCGGGGTCATCCCAAGGCTCGACAATGATCGGCTCGGCGGAGAGGTGGAGTGCAGGATTTGCTCGGACGTCAGTCGGCCCTGAGTTTGCTCGATCTTTTCCCGAATTCGGTCCCGCACCTTGCGCGCCAGACGCAAGCGGTGCAACGAGGGGAGTTCGTTGGTGGATATCGGCATTCGCACCCGGCATATGCAGGTGGGGCCAAGAGCCGTGTTGCCCAGGAGGATGACCAGGAAACACGATCCGAGAATGGCCCAGAAGACAACCCAGACCGATTCGGAAGCGAACCAGGCTTGCAGAGAAAGTGCGGCGGCAAGGGCCAACACGACACCGAAGATGCCGTTGAAAATCCTGCCCCTCTTCGTTTTTTGGATGACAATCCCTTGAATGTCCTTGAAATAGTAGCGCTGGTAGCGCTCCTGGTAGATATTCGAATCGACCGCCAAAAGGTGATCGCCACCCATCCAGAGCCTGGCTCGACGGTACAGCCCCGTCTTTTTCCCGGGAAGTCGTTGATATGTGCGGTTGCCGGAATTTTTCATGATGTCATAAAAGAGACTGCCAGCAGCGTCCATCCCCCGACCTGCAACAAGGCAAAGAGTATTGCCGAAAGGTAGCGAATCTTTGTTCTGGGCAGAATGCTGGTGGGGGATTTCCAATGCCGAATTGCGTAAAAAAGTGCTGCCGGCGCGGTCAGGAGGGTTACGGGCCATATCAGTGCCGGAAGGAGCGCAAGCGACAGGGCGATACTGTCATGCATGGTCCGTCGGATGACCAAGTCCTGCTTGCTGCCTTGTATTCTTCCTGTTTCGATGCAATCGGGGCAGGTATGACGGGAGCCGATGACGACCTCACAGAGAGCGCACAGAAAACGGCCGCAATCCTCGCAGACGCTCACGGCTTTTTTCTGTGGATGATTGAAGCAGTTGGCCTCGCCTTCCGCCAGCACATTCTGGGCGGAAACCGGCTTGTCGTCGCGGTAAAAAGCGGGAAAGACCGAAATTTCCAGTACCGCTCGGCAATGGGGACAAGGGACCGGTCGGGCCCTGTTATAAAGGGTGCCGGGAAGTGTCCTGCCGCATCCGGGACAGGCCATACCCCTTTGATCGGAGCCTGAAAACTTCATCTCTTGTATACGACCCGGGTGCTGCAGATACGATCATGGAGAGTACGTTTCTCTTCGTCGAACCCTGCCATCAGATAGCCGATGGCCAGGATAAGGCTGCTGATCCATTCGGCAAAACTCCGGCCAAGGGCGCGAAGATAACTGATCTTTTGCCGCTCCGGATTTGTGACGATCAGGCCAAGAGCCATTTTGCCCGGGGTTGCCTGAAATCGTCCCAGGAAGAAGCATGTAAATACGGCTGGAATACCTATCTGGAAGAGGTACAGAATCCCCACGCCTGCCATCATGGTGGAAATTTGCTCCGGGTTGTTCGGGTCGACCTGAAACATTGAAGAGACCAAGAGAGTGACAGGCATGAGAAGGATCCAGAGGACAATGCCGTCGATGATTTTGGCTGCGAACCTTACCCAGAAACCCGCATAGCGCATCTCTGCAGGGTGGGATTCGCCCTGCTGAATCATTTGGACATAGGCCGGTTTGCACGAGCCGCAGACAAGCTTCTCTCCGAATCGGACCAAATCTTGTCGTCCATAATTTTGACCGCAAAGGCTACAGGTTAAACGAGGTTTATAGGCGTCTGCCGATGAAGGTTCCTCGGCCCCAGCCCGAGGCATCGGTTGTGTTGCTTTTGTGGATGGCTGAACAGCGCCGATCTTCTGAAGAGGCTCCGTGCCCCTGTCGCGGGTGATGAAAAAACGCTCCTGACAGCTGTTGCAAGTCAGTTTGGTTCCCTGTTCCGGGATCTTTTCCGTCTCAATACTTCCCTTCTTTCCGCAAGTGGGACATTCAATAACCATATGAGCCTCCTCGTCAAAGCAAAAGGGGATAATAAAGAAAAAAAGCCAAGAGAACGCGCCGGATTTAATTACATCAATTCATGAAGCGTGCCAAAATAAGGCGGCGATGGGTTCCGGCTCCACCTTCTGCACAGACAGCATTGTCCCACTTTCGGAAAAAGTTAAAGCCGCCATCGGTTCGAGACCGGCGCGGCGGCTTGAATGGTTACCTCTTCCCTCCATCGGGCTTCTCCATAAAACAAAATGCATTGAAATTTATCTATTGAAAAACTTTAAGCTCTTTTTGTCAAGAAATTACCCTTCCGCTTCGTTATCGTTTCACCCGCCAGAGGTGGTCCACCTCGTTCTCAAAATTGCTCCAGAAGGGTCATTCTCTCCCGCTTATTTTGCCAATCTGGCTGGTTTCGGGTGGGATCCAAATCGAAATCGAAATCGGGATCGAAATCGGATCCTGGCCTTTCCCCTTAAGCGCTCAAGTAAAGGTCCGCCGCGATAGCCAGGGCGGAGAGGATGAAGATGATCAGGTAGTTGAGCCCCTCCTTGGAATGGTCTACCGAAGAGAGTATGTAACTGACCGCCTTGCGGTCCTCCTCGCCGAGTTGGTCCTGGTTGACTTTGGCGATCAGGTCCATGCCGCGTATGGCCCTCTTGCGTTTGCGGGTAATGCGGTAGCGATGCCAGAAGAAGCCGCAGTAGCCGAGGACGCCGGCGTACCAGATGGGGCGAACCAGAGCCGGATAGAGATGGTCGGCCACCAGCAGGACCCGGAAGCAGATCGACGAAAACAGCCCGAGCGCGAAGATGGCGTTGATGACGATGGGGGGAAATTCCCTGGGTGCGTTCATTTCTCGTCGTCCGAATGGCTTTTTTTCTCGTTGTATTCCCGATTGATTTTTTCGTAAAGGGCGATCTGTTCTGCGATCGACATTTTTTTTCTGCAGGATCCGGTGGTGCGCAGACACATGGCGCAGCGGGTATCGGGACACCACTGACATTGCCGGCAGTCGGGGCAGGGGTGCTTTTTGGGGGGCGTCTCTTCCATTGTTTCCATTCGTGGTATAGAGATCTACAATAAATTTACTGTGGATGGGGGAAACGGGTCAATCCTTCTGAAGGAAAAGCTGAAACCCGATCCCGATTTCGATAGCGATTTCGATTTTGAAAAACCAATAATCATAGGGTGCCTTAAAGGGAGCCCCGCTTGATTGTGACAGGCCGGGTCTGTTTTGGGGGGTGCCAATCCAAATCGGGATCGGGATCGAAATCGGCTTTTGATTTAGACCCAATGCAGTCCCCGCCGAAGATACCACGCTTCGCACACCTCGCAGGTCAGCAGCAGAAAGACCGCCAGGGCGATTCCCGGTGGGGAAATACCAGTGAGCCGGATGACCATCCAGCAGCCCATCAGATAGCCGACCTTGAACACCGTCGCCCAGCCGAGCTGACCGGTGCGGTGCGCGGCGGCATAATGGCCTCGCAACAGGTTGACGGCGCCATAAAAGACCGGGTAGAGCAGGCAGGCTGCCAGCGGCAGGGCGATATAGCGGCGCAGTTCGTCGGAGAGGCCCATGATGCCTTGCATGATTGGAAGATTAAGGGGATAGGCCGCAAGCAGCATGATCAGGGCCATGCCGATGGCCACCCTGCGAAAAAAGATCACGAGTTGCAGGTCGTCGTGCCTGCTTTTTACCAGGGTCAGATAGGCCTGCTGCAGGTTCCGCATCGGACCGGCCAGCAGGAAGATGAAGCCGCGGATGATGCCGTAGGCGGCCAGGGCCAGGGCGGCGTCGGGCAGGCGGCTGATGATGGCCCCGATCAGCAATGGCACGGCCTGCTGCATGGCCGAGGAAAAAGAAAGGGGCAGGCTGTAGTGGAAGATATCGCGCCATTTTTTCGGGGAGACGTCTTCCTCGGGGAGCCAGGTTTTCCAGGCGAACCAGACCATGAAACAGGTTTCTACGGCGATGCAGCCCAGCAGGCCGAAAGCCCCCAGGGTGGCTCCCGAGAACCAGGACCGTCCCAGGAACAGGAAGCCGAGCAGAGCGCCGATGCGCACCAGGGTGGCCAGAGAGACCAGGCCGGTATGGCGGGCGCGGATGACCAGCCCCTGGCACAGGCCGCGAATCCCGGTCAGAAACGGCAGAAATGCCAGCACGGCGATGACCTTGCGCGCCTCGGCGGCAATTTCCGGGCTGGTTCCCAGAAGTTCCTGCAATACCCATGGACCGAGAGGGGAATAACCGATCAGGGTCAGCAGGAGAGAAACATATATGGCCACCGCCAGGACATAACCGCCCACCCCTAGCAGCGACCGGCGGTTTCTCACCAGGGCGATGGTTATTGTGTGGTTCTGATAGGAGGGGGAGGCGAGGAACAGGTGCAGGACCATGGCGAT
Organism: Syntrophotaleaceae bacterium; assembly: GCA_041390365.1. Lineage (NCBI taxonomy): Bacteria > Pseudomonadati > Thermodesulfobacteriota > Desulfuromonadia > Desulfuromonadales > Syntrophotaleaceae > Syntrophotaleaceae bacterium. The sequence continues at coordinate 1,044,080 of JAWKQB010000003.1, forward strand.
GCTGAATCCGGCCAGGGCCAGCACCGGTTTCTCGCCTCGTGCCAGGGCCGCGTTGATCACCGAATGGGACAGGCTCATCAACTGCACGTTGAGCAGCAGGGGGAAAAAGAAATGGGAAATTTCTCTTTGGCTAAGGAGTCTGTCCGTTGACATGGGGCGGGACTTTAATGATCCAAAACGAAATCGCTATCGAAATCGAAATCGGCTTTTGACTTTGGGTCTATCCGGCCTCACCATCGATTCTCGGCCGGAAACAGGCGCAGCAGGTCCTCCGGGGTTTCGGCCCGAAAATCGGACTCGACACCGCCATCGTTGCCGAAGCCGAAGGCGCAGAAACAGGTTTTGACCCCGGCCGCCCGTCCCGCCAGAAGGTCGGTATGGTGGTCGCCGATCATCACCGTCCGTTTCGGATCGGCCTGCAGCTCCCTCAGGGCCTGCAGGACGGGAGCGGGATCCGGTTTTTTCGGCAGCCCGCTGTCGCCGCAGACGAGGGTTTGAAAAAATGCGATCAGGCCGAGTTCGTTGAGCAGGGCGAGGGTCAGGTCGAAGGGTTTGTTGGTGATCACCGCCATCTTGTCCAATTGGTGCTGGATCAAAAACTCGTCTATCCCGGGATAAACCCGGGTTTGGTCTGTCAGCCGGTTTCGATAGAGGTTCAGGAACCGCTGCAGGTGCTGGGGGGAGAAGGCTCCTTCGGGCAGGCTCCTCTTGACCAGCATGGTCGCTCCGTCCCCGATATGCCCACTGATTGTGTCCAGATCGAGGGGGCCCAGGGAAAGTTCATCACGAAGCTGGTTTATTGAAGTGGCCAGATCGGCCACGGAATCGACGAGAGTTCCATCCAGGTCGAACAGGAACGTATCGAAGGTCATAGGCATGTCTCCCTAGGTCGAAATCGAAATCGGGATCGAAATCGGGATCGGCTCTGATTTCGATTTTGATTTCAACCCCTTCATTTGCTACGGATGCACAACTTTGTAATAAAGAATAACCGCCACCGCGACCGGCGCCACATAGCGAATCAAAAAGTGCCAGACGGGAAACACCCAGCCCGCTCCGCCGGCAATTAACTCTTCCTTCTCCTCATCCCCTTTCCAGAACCAGCCGACGTAGACCGCGATCAGCAGGCCGCTAATCGGCAAAAGGTAGTTGGAGGCGATCAGGTCGATCGAGTCGAAGAAGGAGCGTTCGCCGATCGGCTGCCAATTGCCGAGGACGTTGTAGGAAAGGGCGGTGGGAATGCCGACGACGAAGGCCAGGGCGGCCAGATAGGACGTGGCTTTGCCGCGGGCCCAGCCGCGCTCGTCGATGAGGTAGGCGACCTGGGCTTCGAGCAGGGAGATGGCGCTGGTCAGGGCGGCGAAGGCGAGCAGCAGGAAAAACAGGATGGCCAGCAGAAAGCCGCCCGGCAGCCGGGAAAAAACCACCGGGATGGTCTTGAAGATCAGTCCCGGGCCCGCAGCCGGTTCCAGGCCGACGGCGAAGACCACGGGGAAGATCGCGAGACCGGCCATCAGGGCGATGAGGGTGTCGAGAACAACCACCCGGACGCCCGCGGCCAGCAGGTCTTCCTGGCGGCTCAGGTAGGAGCCGTAGGTGATCATCGCCGCCATGCCGAGGGAGAGGGTGAAAAAGGCGTGGCCCAGGGCCTCCAGGACGGCTCCTGGAGTCAGTTTCCCGAAGTCGGGGCGGAACATGAAGGTCAGTCCGGCCCACGCGCCCTTGCTGAGCATGCCGTTGACGAACAGCAGCAGAAGCAGCAGGAACAGCAGCGGCATGAGGATCTTGCTCCACCGCTCGATCCCTTTCTGTACGCCACCGATGACAATTCCGAGGCAGAGCAGGATGAAGACCAGATGCCAGAGAATCTGTCGCGGGCCGTCGCCGATCAAACCATCGAAAAGCCCTTCGATGGTTTCCGGCGGAAGACCGCTGAAGCTCCCCCTGATGGCCCGAAAAATGTAGTCGAGGGTCCAACCGGCCACCACCGAATAGTAGGAGAGGATGATGAAGGCGGCCGAAACGCTGACCCATCCGGCGCAAAGCCAGGGGGAGCGGCGTCCTTCCAGATGAATGAAGGCCCCCACCGCATCCCGCCGGGTATGGCGTCCGATCATCAGTTCGGCCATCATGATCGGCAGGCCGACCAGGGCGATACAGATCAGATAGACGAGGACGAAGGCTCCGCCTCCGTTGACCCCGGTAATATAGGGGAATTTCCAGATGTTGCCGAGACCGACGGCGCTGCCGGCGGCGGCCATAATGAAACCGAGGCGGGTCGCCCAGAGGGCTCTCGGTTGGTGGTTGTCGATCGCCTTCATTGCCAGCCTCAGCCGCGTTCGCCGAAAATGGCCGAACCGACCCTGACCAGGGTCGCCCCTTCCTCGACGGCCACTTCGAAATCGTGGCTCATGCCCATCGACAGCTCCTTCATCTCCACGCCGGGTATATTCAGAGCCGCCATTTTCTCCGCCAGTTCCCGCAGCCGTCGGAAGTAGGGCCGAACCTCTTCCGGATCGTCCAGCCAGGGGGGCAGGGCCATCAAACCGCGGACGCGCAGGTGTGGCAGGGCGGCCGCCTGCCGCAATAGCTCTTCCAGCCCCGTTTCGTCAGTGCCGGACTTCGTCTCCTCTTCGCCGAGATTGAGCTGGATGAGGATGTCGACCACCTGGTCGATCTTTGCCCATTGTTTGTCGATCTCTTCGGCCAGGGACAGACGGTCGACAGAGTGAATCAGGTCGACCTTGCCCGCCAGGTACTTGACTTTGTTGGTTTGCAGTCCGCCGATGAAATGCCATTCCACCGGTCTGTGCACGTCCTCAACCTTGGTGGCGAATTCCTGCGCGTAACTTTCGCCGAACAGTTTCTGACCCGCTGCGGCCGCCTCCTCCACCATGGATGCCGGTTTGGTTTTGGACACGGCCACCAGGCGAACCGATTCCGGTGAGCGTCCCGCCCGTCGGCAGGCCTCGGCAATCTGCTCTCGAATGCGGCTGAGATTCTCCTGAACAGTCATGGTGGCAATTCCTTGAATCACGTCATGCACTTCATCGATATCGGTCTCGGGGTCGTTGAACTTTTTCGATACCGACCCCGATGGGATCTAGTCTCTTCCAGCCCGAAAATCTTCGAAAAGACGAAAAGCTCCGAGGCCTTCCAGGACCTCGACGACCTCGCACAGGGGCAGGCCGACAACATTGGTGTAGCTGCCCTCGATCGCCGGCACCATGAATGCGCCTATGCCCTGAATGGCATAGGCCCCGGCCTTGCCAAAGGGTTCGCCGGTGGCAATGTACCCTGCGATCTCCGAGGCTGTCAACTCCTTGAACCGGACTCTTGTTGTCACGGCTCCGGATACTATCCGATCCTCCTTCCGATCAAAGACAGCATAACCTGACAGCACTTCATGGGTACGGCCTGAAAGGGAGAGCAGCATCTCTTCAGCCATGGAGGCATCGGCCGGCTTGCCGAGAATGACTTCGTCCCGTAGCACGATGGTGTCACTGCCGATGAACCAGCGCCCCGGGACTGCCGGGCGCAAAGCCACTTCTCGGGCCTTGTCTTCGCTGAGCCGAAGGACATGCCGGCGAGGCGTTTCCCCGGGGAGGATCTCTTCGGAGACCTCACTGGGAATCACGGCAAACCGTAGTCCAAGGGATGCCAGCAGTTCACGCCGCCGGGGGGAAGCGCTGGCAAGGATGATTTGTGGTTGAATTTCGTTTTTGTCAGGAGCTGAGTTGTTCGTGTGCATGATAACAGTTTGATCGATCCGGAAAAAAAGGCAACGGGCAGCAGATTTCTACCGGAGATCTGGAAGGTGGAGTGAACTCGTTATTCAGATGTAGATGATTTTGTCGTTCTTGTTGACCTGGTCGATAAAGAGGATGGCATTGCCGCCGTTGCTCCTGGCCTGCTGTCGGGCCATTTCGGCCGACCGGACCAGGGCAGGGAAGGTCGAACCGTGGCGTGGGAAAACCGCAAGTCCGCAACTGACGGTCATCTTCAGCTTTGTATGTTGTCTGGCAACGATCTGGCGCAGCCGTTCAGCGACAATCGCCGCACCCTCACGAGGTGTGTCCGGCAAAAGAATGGCAAAGACGCCGGATGCCAGACGCCCGACGATATCCATTTTTCGCAACAGTTCTCCCATCTCCCGGACCAGTGCTTTCTCTTGGGCTGCCTGGATTTCGGAGGACTGTCCGGACTCGGTGTCGGGAGCAACGAGCATAAGGACCATATCCTGGCCGAAGCGGGTGCAGCGGCTGGATTCTTCATTGAACCGTCTTTCCAGAATCGGCTGGTTGTAGACACCGGTCAAAGGATCGATGGCGGCCTCTTCCCTCGCCTGGCCCGAAAGACGGCTGTTGGCGAGGCGCTCGATAAGGGGGGCGCAATAGCCGGTCCAGGTCGAAAGAAGGCTCAAATCCGCTTCACTGAAAGAACTGCTGTCCCATTTGTCCGCCAGGTTGAGAACCCCGAGCATTCCCTGGTGAGCCCGAAGGGGCAGACTCAGGAGGGAATTGGTGCGAAAGCGCGGGCGGGGCACGATCTTGATTCGCTGATCCTTGGTCAGGTCGTTAATCAGCAGCGGCTGCCCGGTTTTAAGCACCAGGGCCGAAATGCTTTGTTCTCCCCGCAAAGCCGATTCCTCCACAAGGGAGCGATCCATGCCGATGCTGGCCAGGATTCGCAGCTTGCCGCTGTTGCCTTCGAGCAGCATCAGGGAGCCCTTTTCCGCCTTGGCCAGTTGAGCCGCCGTCTCCAGTATCTGCCTGCACAGATCCCTCAATTCCCGGTTGGTTCCCAGAACTTCCAAACGGTTCAGCAGATATTCGGCAGGGAAAGAGGTTTTGCCATCGTTGGAGCGCGCAGTTTTCAGTTGCTCGAGACGGCCGGCAACCCGGTCGGCAATGATCTTAAGCAGCAGGCGATCGGAGGTCGATGGGAGCACGGCCTGCAAAACCAGGCAACCGAACAGTTCATTATGAAACTGCAGGGGAAGGCAGGTGGTGTTATTTTCCTGCAATCCCGGAGGAAATCTTCGACCGGTCAGGTTGCAGGTCTCCACATCAGCTTCTTCCGGAAAGATCCAGTTGGAGGGTTGGCCTTCGGCTTTGGGCAGAAAGAGCGCTATCTGGTCGGAAGAGAAGTGGGGAGACAGGGCCTCAGCGAGCAGATTGAGGATGGCGGCCGGAGTCTGCGCCCGGGGGAGGCCGGATTCCGTCTCGGCTGCGGCTTTGATCAGACCGGCAGTCAGGGGGGTGAGGGACTCGGATGTCCAGGAGTTCGGCTGCGACGCAGGAGCAGAGTCGATAAGATGCTGACGAAGCAGGCGGCCGGTTTCCAGAATGTCCCGCTGGGAAACCGGTGGGATGTTTTCCCAGAATTCAAGCAAGGATGAAGCGGAAAGGCCCTTTTGTAAAGCCAGATCCTCCAGGTAGGGAAGATTCAGATCATGGCTGCGCACTCCGCCTACGGCCAGGATCTGCAGACTGCCCTTTTCGGTCAGGCATGGCAGCAGATAGTGCCACAAACCACCGGGGCAGGTAGCGACAGCGGGAGAGGGGTCGCCCAGGGCTATGGCCAGTCTGCCGTTTTTTTTCCGAGGGCAGTCCTCAGTGCAAAGAAGGTTGCCAGTGGCTCCGCAAAGGGCGGCCTGAGACCCGCAGCGCATTGCCAGAAGATGCCCCTCGTCGTCGTACAGGGCCAGTTCCAGGCTCTGCAGTTCTGGGACTTTCAGCAGGTTTTCCAAAACCTCTTCGGGGTTGCCCGAAATATTTGGAGGCGGTGCTGTCATGCTGGTTGCCGGAGTTTTGGTCTATCAGAAAGGCGGCCAAAACCGTATCAAATCATTAAAAATATTGAAAACTAAGGATATTATAGACCAATTTTGAAAAAAACCAAGGCGATTTTATTCAAGCGATATTTAGAGTTATGCAGGATTTGCGCCAGACTTCCAGATCCTCGAGGGCCCTTTCGGCCAGGGCGAGACGCCGTTCGGTCCGTTTTCTCCGGTGACCATCCAGGGGCGGGAAGAGCCCATAATTGACATTCATTGGCTGAAAACCTTCTGCTTCCGAATCAGACAGATGAGTCAGCAGGGCGCCCAAAGCTGTTGTTGCCGGAGGCAGCGGAATGTTCTGATTGCGCAGTTGAAGGGCCGCAAAAAGTCCCGCAAGAAAACCGATGGCGGCAGATTCCACGTACCCTTCCACCCCGGTAATCTGTCCGGCGAAGAAGAGTCGGGGGTCGTCCCTGAATTGAAGAGACCGTTCCAGCACGGCAGGCGCATTGATAAACGTGTTGCGGTGCATGCTTCCCAGCCGGGCGAAGCGGGCCTGCTGCAGGCCCGGAATGGTGCGCAGGATGCGGCGCTGCTCCGGATAGGTCAACTTGGTCTGGAAACCGACCATGTTGAACAGAGTGGCATGGAGATTGTCCTGCCGCAGCTGGACAACGGCGAAGGGTTCCTTGCCGGTACGGGGATCGGGCAGTCCGACAGGCTTCATTGGGCCGAATGCCAGGGTCATTTCACCCCGGGCGGCCATTTCCTCGATCGGCATGCACCCTTCAAAATGAATGACTTTTTCAAAATCTCGGCCCGGGACTTTTTCCGCCGCTTTGAGTTCGGCGACGAAGGCGAAATATTCTTCCCGGGACAAGGGGCAATTAACATAGTCGTCACCGCCCCTGCCATAGCGTGAAGCCCGCCAGGCTGTGGAAAAGTCGATGGAATCCGCTTCAACGATGGGGGCGATGGCATCATAGAAATAGAGCTGTTCGCTCCCCGTCAGCCTGGCAACATCCCGGGCGAGGGCCTCGCTGGTCAGAGGTCCGCTGGCTATGATGAGCGGACGCTGCGGCGGAATTTCGACGAGTTCCCTGCGCTGCAGGGTGATCAGGGGATGCCGGCTGATGTGGCGGGTGATAAAGGCCGAAAAGGCTTCCCGGTCCACAGCCAGAGCGCCTCCCGCCGGGACGGCCGTAGCATCGGCGGCCGTCATGAAAAGGGAACCGCAGCGCCGCAGTTCCTCCTTAAGACAGCCGACGGCGTTGTTCAGGCCCGCTCCCCGCAAACTGTTGGAACAGACCAGTTCCGCCAGATCCGGGGATCGGTGGGCGGGCGAAAAGCGTTCCGGCTTCATTTCGTACAAGGTGACCGGAATTCCGCGCCCTGCTGCCTGCCAGGCGGCTTCCGTCCCGGCCAGACCGGCACCGATGACAATCAATTCGGGGGACTGATTTTCCTGGGTCATAAAGCTATATTTCGAGTAATCCACTTGAGCCCCTCAATTCTATCGGGGTCGGGGTCGTCATCGAAAAAACGGGCATTCGACCCCATACCGGCCCCGAAGAAGCTTGCTTTCGAAAATCCGTCTTCCCTTAAGTAATGGATTTTATGCAAAAAGAAAAACGACCGGACATAGGCCCGGTCGTCGCAGTCCTGAAGTTAAGGTATTTTTTTAGAACTTCTATTTTTTACCTCTGCTCCCGGCCTTCTTTCCGGTTTCAGCCGGTTTTTTGGCGGGCGATTTCTGAATGGCAGGTTTTTGGGCACCGCTTTTCTGGGTGCCCCCTTTGGTCTCCGGAGGAATCAGAATCTGTTTCCAGTCGCAGCCTTCCTGCGGGCACTTGCGATAGGTGCCCTCCCGCTTGGTCACCTTTTCCACCACTATAGGAAAACTGCACTTGGGACAGGGTTCGGCCACCGGCATGTCCCACAGTGCGAATTTGCATTTGGGATACCGGTTGCAGGAGTAGAAGATTTTGCCATAACGGCTTTTCTTTTCCTGCAACTCCCCTTCGCCGCATTCCGGACAGGTGATGCCAAGGGATTTGGGCTTTACCAGAGGCTGAATGTTCTTGCACTTCGGATACCCGGAACAGGCCAGAAATTTTCCGTAGCGGCCTTCCTTGATCAGCATCGGTTCGCCGCATTTGTCGCATTTCTGGTCGGAAAATACCGGTTCTTCCTGAACTCCGCCACTGAGAGGTTCCGTATACCGACAGTCCGGAAAACCGGAACAGGCCAGAAAACGGCCGGCGCGGCCAAGTTTTATGACGAGGGGTTGGCCGCACTCGGGACAGCTCCGATCGGTCTTCTCGGTGGTCACGTCCTGCTTGGAAATCTGGGTTTCCTTCTGCTTCAGGAGACTGATGAAAGGGTCCCAGAATTCCTTCAGCACCGGCCGCCATTGGGTTTCGCCGCGGGAGATGGCATCGAGGTCCTCTTCCAGTTCGGCAGTGAAGTGATAGTCGACGTACCGCTCGAAATGATTGACCAGGAGATCGCTCACCACCATTCCGACATCTTCAGGATAAAAGGCCCGCTTCTCCAGACGCACGTATTTCCTGGTCAAAAGGGTGTTGATGATCGAGGCGTAGGTCGAAGGTCGGCCGATGCCGTATTCCTCTAGGGTCTTGACCAGGCTGGCTTCGGTGAAGCGCGGCGGCGGCTGGGTGAAATGCTGCTCGGGCAGCAGTTCGCGATTGGCCAGGCTCTCCCCTTCCTTCAGCACCGGCAGTGTGCCCTCGGTCTTTTCCTCCGCATCGTCTGTGCTTTCGATGTAGAGTTTCATGAAGCCGGGGAATCGGATCACCTGGCCGCTGGCGCGGAACATGAAGCGTTCGCCAGCGGCGATGTCGACGCTGGTGGCATCGAGGATGGCCGGAGCCATCTGCGAGGCAACGGTTCGGGTCCAGATCAACTGATAGAGCCTGAACTGGTCGGACGTAAGATAACCCTTGACCCTGTTGGGCATATGGGCGATCGAGGTGGGGCGGATGGCTTCGTGGGCCTCCTGGGCGTTTTTGGACTTGTTCTTGAAGATCCGGGGCTTTTTCAGGGCATAGTCTTCGCCGTACTCCCGCCTGATGACCTCCCTTGCTTCGTTGAGAGCCACTTCGGACAAAGCCACGGAGTCGGTTCTCATGTAGGTGATGAGGCCTTCCGCGCCGGATCCGATGTCGATCCCTTCGTAAAGCTTCTGGGCGAGGCTCATCGTCTTGCGCGCCGAAAAGCCGAGCTTGCGGCTGGCCTCCTGCTGCAGCGTGCTGGTGGTGAAGGGAGCTGCCGGTTGCCGCTTTTTTTCCGAGCGTTTGAGGCTGGCGACCCTGAATTCCTTGCCCTCGAGGTCTTTGACCAGTTTGGCGGCCGCGGCCTGGTCGGGAATGTCGAACTTTTTCAGGACTTCGCCGTCGACGGCGTGCAGTCGGGCGCGGAAAGGCTCCTTGCTTTCAGGCTGCAACAGGGCCTCTATGGTCCAGTATTCCTGCGGGACAAAGGCCTGAATCTCCTTTTCCCGATCGCAAATCATGCGCAGGGCCACCGATTGGACCCGGCCTGCGGAAAGACCGTAACGGATTTTTTTCCAGAGAAAGGGTGACAGGTTGAAACCGACCAGATAATCAAGGATGGAGCGGGCCTGCTGGGCGTCCACCAGGTCCCGGGAAATCCTGCCGGGGTGAGCGACTGCGTCCTGAACAGCCCCTTTGGTGATTTCGTGGAAGGTGACCCGCTTGATCTCCGGCTTTTTTCCATCCTCCCGAAGTCCAAGAGCCTCCAGCAGATGCCAGGCGATGGCTTCCCCCTCGCGGTCGGGGTCCGTGGCGAGAATCAGTTCGTCGCTCTTTTTGACCTCGCTTTTCAGCAGGGATATCTGCTTTTTGCTCTCCGGAAGCACCTGATAGAGCGGCTCAAATCCGGCTTCGACATCCACGGAGCCCTGCTTGCTGGGCAGGGCGCGCACGTGGCCGTAGGAGGCCAGGACTTTGTAGTCGGGGCCAAGAAATTTTTCAATGGTTTTCGCTTTGGCGGGTGACTCGACGATCACCAGTGATTTTGCCATTGACGCCTCGATAAGTCTTTTTGAATCCCTCCGGTTATGCCGGCCGGAATCCCGAAGCAGCAGAAACAGCCGGCCAAGACCGGCGGGGTCGACCGGCATGTCTTGAAGATCATACCGTATTCAGAGGTTTCAATCAAAAAGGCTGCGAAAATCCGCAGCCCGTGGGGTTCAATGGTACATGCGCGCCCAGTCGTCTTCCATAAAGCAGTCTACCTCCCGCAGCCACTCACTGTGAGAGCGGGCGAACAGGGAGAGGGCGGTCAGAACTTTGGCATCCTTGAGCGTCATTTCCTCGTCACCCGACTGCAGGGCTCTCTGAATGATTTCTTCCTGTGTATCGTCGTCCAGAATACCGAGACGCCTCAATTGTACCAGGAACCCCCGGGCTTCCAGAGAAAGGGCATAGCACTCTTCAGGGGTGAAAATGCGTTGGCTGGGGATGGTGAGGGGGTGTCTGGCGGGTCGATCTGTGCGATACAGCGCGAGGCTTTCCATCCAGTGAAAGGCGGCATCGATCTCTTCAGCTTCGAAGCCTGATGCCAGAAGCTCTTCAACAATGTCACTGTCCGAGGGTAGCTGTCGGTCGTCAATAACGTACTGAGCGATAATGCTGACGATTGCCAGTACCCTTTCTTTGAGAGGATTCCCGGTCATAAGTCTCCGAGTCATGGAAAATTTTTACGGATGTAACGCATGCCGGGCAGCTGTACAGCCCCGTTTGCAAGCTCCAAGTGCAGTAAAATAGCGGAAAGCTCCATGGGTGTCAAGGTGCATTTCCGGGCCAGTTCGTCGATGTGCTGGGGCTCCGGACCAAGGGCCAGATAGACGCTCAGCGTCTTTCCGGACAGGTTGGCGGCCAACTGGTCCTGACTATTCCTATCGTTGGGCTTGCACGAATCGGGCCATAGCTCTAGCAGAATATCTTCGGCATCGGTGACGAGATGGGCCCCTTCCTTGAGCAGCCGGTTGACGCCTGTGCTGCCTTCAAGGTGTACCTGGCCGGGGACGGCAAAGACCTCCCGGCCCTGTTCCAGGGCGAAGTCTGCGGTCAGAAGCGAGCCGCTTTTAGCCGCCGCTTCCACCACCAGGACTCCTCTGCTAAGCCCGCTGATTATTCGGTTGCGGCCGGGGAAATGCCCCGGGAGAGGGGGGGTGCCCGGGGGATACTCCGAAAGAACACCTCCGCTGTCAATGATTTGACTCGTGAGCCGACGGTTTTCCAGGGGGTAGATTTGATCGATGCCGCAACCCAATACCGCAACCGTCCGGCCTCGTTTCAGGGCGCCTCGATGAGCGGCACTGTCGATCCCGCGGGCGAGCCCGCTGACGATAAAAATGCCCCGGGCGGCGAGCTCCGCGCTGATTTCATACGCCAACTGAAGTCCGCAGCTGGAGGCGTTTCGTGCCCCCACCACGGCAAAACATTCCCCTCCGGGCATCTCTCCCCTCAGGTACAGCAGGGCGGGCGGGTCATAGATCGTTCGCAGCGCGGCCGGATAATTCCCTTCGTCCCACAAGGTCACTATTTTTGCGCCGATCCTGTCAAGCCGCTCTACCGAATGGAGGAAGCGGGGGTCGTTTTCGGGGGGGAGTGCCGCAGCAACGGCCGGGCGAATTCCGGCCTTTCCGATCCAGGTCACCGGTTCAGCGGCGAGTATGGCCTCGGGGCCACCAAAGGTTTCCATCAGTCGTATCAGGCCGGTGCGGCCGAGGCCGTTGGTCAGATGAATGCGCAACCAGGCCAGTTCTTCACGGGTCATGGCATGCAAGGAGGTGATGAACGGAAAAAAGGATTGAAAGCGCTTCCAATCCTTTTTTCCGTTTCAGGTTGATGTCCAGGACAGGGGGAGTCCCGTGCCCCGGTTTATTCAGTGGCCGTAACGACACGGTCTCCTGTGTAAATGGGGCCGACGGATTTCAAAATGAGGGCACTGGCCGTATCGGGCTTGACATTGACGACCACAGCCGCGCCCATGAGGGAGTCGGGCAATGGCAGTTTGTGCTCGTTCATGGCCGATGCGGAGGCCTTTTTCGGCCTTGAAATGTACAGCAGATTGCCTTCTGCAAGTCCCGCCCGGGAGCCGAGGTCGACGTTGATGGTGTCATGCTGGCTCAAAGCGATCTTTTCATCGCTTCCGGCGATCACGTAGCCCGACAAAGAAGCGGCAGCCTTCTTCAGGGCGACCGACTGTTGTACGGCGAGGCTCGGTATGAGCCGGGCGCCGCGCATGATCTCTTTTTCGGAATGAACGATGTCAGCCGTGGCGACAGGCGGTTTGATCTCCCTGATCAGGACCTGTCCCAGATAGGTGATCTTGTTGCCGATGTTTTTGCCGCTGATGGGATGCCGGACCTGGTCTCCGACTTCAACCAGGCTGTAGTAATCTCCGGGCTGCATCGGGGCCCTCATTTCAATGAATACGAGATCGTTTTCAGCCATCAGCAACCGCGCATCGGTGGCATCCACCAATGTACCGGATGAGGCCAGTTCATCCGCCGTAACGAATCCCTCTGCTGCTGCGGTCGTCTTGATGATGATCTGTTCTTCTGGTTCGGGCAGCGGCAGGGCGGCCGGTTCCTCGCCAACCTCAGAAGGTAAAGCAGCCTCTCCCTCGGCCGGAAGAAAAACCAGCTTACCTTCGTAGATGGCCACTCTCTGTCCCGGATAGATGAAATGGGGGTTTCTGACGAAGGGGTTATGCGACCAGAGATTTGGCCAGTAATAAGGGTCTTCGATGAATTTTTGGGAGATGCCCCACAGCGTATCCCCTTTCTGAATCGTGTAGATGCGAGGATTTTCCGCAGCCCCGGCCGAGGCGGGCAGCAGGAGCAGGCAGCAGAGAAGCAGCCCTTTTTTGATGAAGGTCATAGGTCCCCCTGTTGATGACAAATTGTGAATAGTTCTTTTTTTGAGGCGTCGCCCAAAAATTTGCCAACTGCTGTGTTGGCCATCAGCACCTTGCTACCGGAAGGTCCCGGATAAATTCGCTCAACGACCGGCCATGGCCTTCTGGGCGGCCGGACTCTGCGGGTAGAGTCTGATCAGATCTTCAAGGACCTTTCGGGCCTGTTCGAAACGGTTCAGCTTACGTAATGCGGGCACCATTTTCAGGAGCGCATCAGGGGCTTTGCCGCTTTCAGGGTATTGCTCCCCGACCTTCTGAAGTTCCTGAACCGCCTGCTCGTAGTTCTCCAGCCCGAGATAACATTCTCCAAGCCAATACTGGGCGTTGCCGGCGTAGTCGTTGCCGGGGTAACTTTCTATAAAGGCTTTGAATCCCTGTACGGCCCGGGAATAGTCGCCGGAGGCATAATCGGAGAAAGCCTGCAGGTAGAGAGCTGTGGGCGAGGCAGGGGCGGCCTGCCCTGTTTCGGCAGTAATGGAGCCGGCTTTTTGCCCGGCGCCAGTGCCCTTTTGCGTTTCCACCATTCTTCGGAGATCCTCGGTCAGGCGCTGCTGATCCTGCAGGCGGTTTTCCAGAAGAACCTGATTGTTTTCCAGTTGGACCATTTTCCGGCTGAGGTCCTGCTGACTCTGCCTGAGTTGGGTGAGGTCGCTTTGCAGGCTGGGGGTCTCCACGGTCGGGGACGGCATGGCGCAGCCGCTCAGGATAACCAGGGCCGGCAGCAGGACGCCCAGAAATTTTGAAACCATCATTGCTCCTCTCCCAAAGGCCGACCGGGCCGGGGGCATGAAGCCCCGCGAACATGCCAGGAAATTATAAACTTTTTAGTCACTTGTCAACCCGAATCCAATTCTCGGCGGGAGAAACAGTGCGTGGCGTTGATTTGGTCGGTGGTCGCCGCCTTTTTCCATCACGCTGGCGGATTCTTCAACTTACCATCGCAATCCGTTCCGTGTTATCCTGCCCGCATATTTTTGCGTATTCAACCATTTATGCAAGATGCGAGCCTTGGGAAGACAATCATGATGATTGAAAGTCCGGACAGCTTCAAAAAGCCCGAGCTGCTGGTTCCGGCAGGGGATATGGAGAAGCTGGAAACCGCCCTGGCCTATGGCGCGGATGCCGTTTACGTGGGTCTTCCCCGCTTCGGTCTGCGGGCTCTGGCCGGCAACTTTACTCTGCGGGAACTGGTCCGCGCGAGAAAGATAACGAAGCAGCAGGGCAAGCGCCTCTATCTGGCGCTCAATGCCTATCTGCATCCTCAGGAAACGGGTGAAATCGAAGGGTTTCTCGAGGAATTGCGGGCTATCGGACCGGATGCGTATATCATCTCCGACCCGGGTGTACTTGCTCTCGCGCAAAAAGTCGATCCCGGCCGGGAACTTCATCTGTCGACCCAGGCCAACACGACCAATGCCGGGGCGGTGGAATTTTGGCGGCGGGCGGGGATCAGGCGGGTGAACCTGGCGCGGGAGCTGTCTCTGGGTGAAATCAAGGCCATCCGCGAAAAAACCGAAGCAGAACTCGAGGTGTTCGTCCATGGAGCGATGTGCGTCGCCTATTCGGGCCGCTGCCTTCTGTCGGCCGCTCTGGCTGGCCGAGGTGCAAATGCGGGATTGTGCGCTCAGCCCTGCCGCTGGAACTACGCACTGGTTGAGGAAACCCGTCCGGGGCAGTATTTTCCTTTGGAGGAAGACGAGCGTGGCAGCTACATCATGAACAGCCGCGATCTCTGTCTGGTCGAACATTTGCCGGATCTGATCGCGACCGGCATCGACAGTCTGAAAATCGAGGGGAGGATGAAAAGTCGCTATTATGTGGCGGCGGTCACCCGGGTATATCGAACCGCTCTCGATGCCTACTGTTCCGATCCCCGGGGATATCGGTTCGATCCTCAGTGGCGGCAGGAACTCGAAAAGGTCAGCCATCGCCCCTATGACAGCGGCTTTCTGTTTCCTGGAGAGAGAGGGAAGATTCATGCAAGGGATTCCCTGTATCGTCGCAGTCACGATTTTGTCGGGGTGGTGCTGGACATCCTCCCGGACGGCCGGGGTATCGTACAGGGGCGCAATCGATTCTATCCCGGAGAGACTTTGGAATTGATCGGTCCCGGGATGCGGCAGGCGCGGTTTGCGGTCGAAAATCTGCTCGCCGAGGATGGCCGGGAGCTGCCGGTCATGCAGCCCAATGCCACGGCGATCGTGGTTCTGCCCCCGGGGGCTCAGGAAGGGGATCTGCTGCGTCGGGAACGTCCCTGATCGGGATCGAAATCGAAAGATTTGGAACTCATCTCGATTTCACCAAAAAGGTCGATCCCGGTTTTGACTGCAGGTCGATAGCGGCCTTTCAGGACGCCGTCCAGCAACGGCGTTGACGGACCTCGCAGCAGGTCAGGGTGCGGCCATGGCCGGCACCGGTATCGAGGCCGATCCTTTTGCCGCTCAGTAACGGTTTTTTTTGAGGGGTGTGCCCGAATACGACGGTTTTGCCCCAGTCATGGTTCGATTCGAGGAATTCCTCCCGGATCCAGAGCAGATCCTCTTCGACCTGACCGGCGGGATCGATCCCCGGCCGCAGGCCGGCATGGACGAAGAGAAACTGGTCGGTTTCGTGGTACAGGGGCAGATGCTGAAGGAAATGCAGGTGTTCCTCGGGAAAATGGATCTGCCCCTGGCACGTATATGAGTCAAGCGTTCTGCTGCCGCCATTGAGCAGATAGAGCAATCTGTCACGCCCGGCGAGGTAGTCGAGCAGCATGGCCTCGTGATTGCCTTTGAGGAAAACGATGCCAGGAAATTGTTGCCGAAGTTCCAGAAGGAAATTGATCACCCCTTTCGAATCGGGGCCCCGGTCAATATAATCTCCGAGAAAAACCAACTGGTCCCCCTGAGCGGGATCCACCTGCCGCAGCAGGTCACGCAACAGGCTGAGCTGACCGTGGATGTCTCCGACGGCAAGCAGCCTGCCCTCCTCTTGCTTTTCTTTGCCGGTTTCGCCCCTGGCGGCCTTCCTTTTCATGATTCAATTGTAAACCCATGCCTGCAAAAAAAACCAGGGTGGAGCCGAAAAATGCCACAATCTGTGGTGTAATAACAGGCCCTGTTCCCGGGTCCCGGGACGTCGGTTCTTTCATGAGGAGACGGCTGAAGATCAGAAAGAATTCATAACTATTTAATTTTTCGAAATTTTTAAGAGTTTGTAAATTTTTTTTGCCTTTGCTGTGGAAATGGCATTTCTTTTGAAAGAAGTCCAAACAAAAGGCTTGACCCGCTGAAAGGTCGCGGTGCTGAAAGGAGTGGGCGTATGAAAAAGTGGATTCTGGTTATTGGGACGCTGGTTCTTTTTTCCGGAACGGCTATGGCGGAAAAGCCCAACAAACAGATTTCGCTTTTCAAGCCAGCGGCTGTTTCCAGCATAGCTCGGCGCCCGGTGAAAGCCAGGCCGGAATTTACCCTGATCGTCCACGCACCTGAGGAAAAGATTTCTCCGCCTCCCAAAACTCCGATCGCCGACGAGCTTCTGCCGCCCTTGTTGAGGGAGCGCGCCTACAGCGAACCGGAAACAGTGGCCGGGGTTCAGGTGGCTTTGCCCAATCTGCGCCCCCTGAACATCGTTCTTGCAGCCGATGACTATCTCAATCCTACTTGGGGTATAAAAATTCATCTTCCCTGGTAACCGAAGTCCTCTCCAGCCTGTCCTCCGGGCTGGCTCCAGCCAATGCCATCCTTCCTTTTCGCCCCATTGAAGCCTGGGGCGTTTTTTTTTGCCGAGACAACGAATCCGTTCAAAATAAGCAATGTCCGGCGAAAGCCCTTGCAGGCTTTCATCGAAAACGGCATATTGTCCCTCGGCCACCATCCGGTCCGATTCCCTCAAAAAAATTCTTCATCTCGGCACCGGACGGGGGGCGCTAGAGGGAGATCATGAAAATTCTGCTGATTGCAAATCCTGTTGCCGGCGGAAATGCCCGGTTGAAAATTGCCAGAGCCGTCGATCTGCTTGAAACCCGGGGCGCCTCCGTCAAGCTGGTTTTGACGGACAGCAGGGGTGATGCCCGGCGTGCCGCGGAGGCGGCCCGGGAAAGTGGCTTCGACCGGATCGTCGCCGCCGGAGGCGACGGTACCCTCAACGAGGTGATCAACGGTCTGGCTCCCTCGACCATTCCGCTGGCTTTCATCCCCCTGGGAACCACCAATGTCTTCGCCCTCGAAGTCAATATCCCTTTCGATCTCGACAAGGCCTGCGATCTTGTGCTGCAGGGCATTCCCCGCGCCGTCTCTGTCGGACTTGCGGGTGATACCCGTTTTCTCCTTATGGCCGGCATCGGCTTCGATGCCGAGGTGGTTGCAGCGGTCAGCCTCAGGCTGAAGCGTCGCATCGGGAAACTGGCATATATCGTCAGTGGTCTGCGGACTCTGGTGAGGCCGACGAAGGAACCCTTCGAAGTGCTCTCCGACGGGATCCGCTGTCGGGCCTGCGCCGCGCTGATCGGCAACGGACGTCTGTACGGCGGCCGATTCTCCATTACCGATGGAGCATCGCTGCTCGAAGACCTGCTGGATGTCCGGCTTTTTCTCCGCCCCGGAAGACTTCGGTTGCTGGTCAATGTCGCCAGGATTCTGCTTGGTTATCCGCCGGGTAAGAAAGAGATGCTCCATTTCAAAACCAGGCATGTGCGCATGACCGGGGCGGATATCCCCGTCCAGATCGATGGCGACAGCCACGGCTGCCTGCCGCAGACGTTCCAGGCCATTTTCGGAGAGCTGACGCTGGTTTTTCCTCCCTAGGGAAGCGCTGAGTAAGCAGAACGCCCAGCTTCTTCTTCGGGCCGGTATCGGGAAAACATCATTCTACCGATACCGAGAGCGCCCGATTTTCCGGACAAACGCATGTGAGGGCTGTTGCCTATGAACGCTTCACCCGATTTTTTTCTTAGTCCCTGTCATCTCCCCTTCAACCACACCTGCCTGCAGCAGTTTTTCCAGCTGGCTCCTCCCGATGCCGATCCCGGGGGAGAGGACGGAGTCTGGATTGTTCTGCGTGGTTCGGAACTTCTTCTGCAGGAAGCAGCTCTCCCCAACGGTGTCCTGCCGGGGGAATTGATCAGGTCAGGTGGCACTCCGCTCTTCATGGGCCACTGGCAAGGAAAGCCCTGCCGTCTTTTGGAGATAGACCGGATTCCGACCCTGCCGTCGGGTTGGAGGGCCGAGAATCTGCCGGACTGGCATTCCCTGATCCCCATCGAGCCACTGACTCTGGCGGGCACGGCCGCCCAGATCCTTCATTGGGAACGCACCAGTCGCTACTGTTCCATCTGTGGTGGGGGCATGGAAAGGCTGCCCCGGGAATGGGGCAAGCGGTGCCGGGAGTGTGGCTATTCCCATTTTCCCCATATCCATCCCTGCGCTATTGTTCTGGTGCGACGCCCAGGGGAGTTGTTGCTGGTGCGCAAGGCCGAGTGGCCCCGGGATCGATACAGCCTGGTATCAGGGTTTGTTGAATTTGGAGAATGCCTCGAAGAAGCAGCGGTTCGGGAGGTGGAGGAGGAGACGGGCATCCGGGTTGCCGGACTGGAGTATGTCGGCAGTCAGTGCTGGCCCTTCCCAAGTCAGCTCATGGCTGGTTTTGTGGCAGAATATTCAGGAGGGGATCTTCAGGTAGATCTGCAGGAATTGGAGGATGCCCGCTGGTTCCCGGTCGACCGTTTGCCGAAACTGCCACCGAAAAGAAGCATTTCCCGCTATCTTATCGATCACCACCTGAAGATTGGAGATCTGGCTGTTCGCCCAGGCGAATGAGAAAATCCCGGATGTAGTGCGTAAATTTTTCCGGCTCGACCAGGAAAGAATCGTGGCCGTAATCCGAGTGGATCAGGTGATATTCCACATTCTTGCCCAATCGGCGCAGGATATCCACCAACTCCTCGCTCTGATAGGGGGGATAGAGCCAGTCCGAAGTGAAGGCGAACCAGAGGGACGGGCAGGCAATCCTGCTCAGGGCCTCTTCCCGGCTTTCAAAGTTCCAGGCCACATCGTACAGATCCAGCGCTTTTGCCAGGTAGAGAAAAGCATTGGTGTCGAACCGGTCGATAAAGCTGCGGCCGTTGTACTCCAGGTATCGCTCCACCTCGAATTGGCCGAAAAAGTCGAACATGCCGTCCCTGACCGAAAACCGGCGGCCGAATTTGAGGTGCATGGAGGCATCGGAAAGGAACGAGATGTGACCCAATGCCCGGGCCAGCGCCAGGCCATCGGCGGGAGGGTGCTCCGGTTTGTAGTTCCCCTTCTTCCACATCGGGTCGTTGAAGATGGCTTGGCGCGCCAGGGCATTGAGGGCGATGGCCATTGGTGATGTGCGGCCCGTGCCGGCAATCGGGATGATGGAGCGTACCGTTTCCGGATAGAGTACCCCCCAATCCAGGGCCTGCATGGCGCCCATGCTGCCGCCGATGACCGTCAGCAGGGAATGGAAGCCGAGGTGGTCGATGAGCAGTTTTTGGGCCCGCACCATATCGCGGACCATGACGACCGGGAATGAAAGGTTATAGGGGCGGCCGGTGCGGGGATTTGTGCTGGAGGGGCCGGTCGAGCCGCGGCAGGAGCCGATGACGTTGCTGCAAATCACGAAATAGAGGTCGGTATCAAGGACTTTGCCGGGGCCGATCATGTCGTCCCACCAGCCGGTTTTTCGATCATCCCGATGGTTTTTCCCGGCCGCGTGGGCGTCTCCGGTCCAGGCATGGGTGACGAGGATGACATTGGAACGGGATGCATTCAGACGCCCGTAGGTTTCGTAAGCCAGCGTGATCGGGGGGCCGAGCAGACGACCACTTTCCAGCTGCAGTTCGACGTCAAAAGTCGCATACTCGGTGGCAACGACACCAACAGAATTTTCCATCGATCGGCCTCGACTCCAATCCAATAAAAACGGCCCCTTCCGATGAGGAAAGGGGCCGTGGGATCGCTGCTCGTGCAGTAACGCTTGCGGCTCCATCCTCATCTCTCTCCCGCAGGACGGGAGCAGGAATTAGCACCTGACACCCGCCATTGGGCGGGCCGGTTGCTGTGGCTTCGACGGGCCTTTCCCTCCACCACTCTTGATAAAGACAGACGTGCTATTCAGTTGTATGACTGCCGACTCTACTGGAGGGGAGGAAAATTGTCAATCCTTGATGGTGTCGCAAGAAGAACGCCCCTGGAAATTCTGATCTTGGACTTCAGGGCGAACTGACACGATTGGTTGAGAAAGGAATTCTTACGATTCAAGGTCCTGGTGCTTGCGGTTGCGCAAGCATTCCTCTTCCTGCTCGATCAGATCGGCAAAACTGTAACGCTGCAGTCTTTCCATCAGATCGCTGCGAGCGTCCCTCCACACCCGATGAACCGGGCATAGCTCATCCCGCGGACAAATGCCGTCCTCTTCGAGACAGGCATTCAGATTGGGCAAACCTTCCTCGGCATTCACTATATCCAACAGGGTGATCTGGGCCGGTGGGCGGGCCAGAAAAAACCCCCCGCAGACACCCCGATGCGAGCCGACAATGCCGCAGCGGATCAAAGGCTGCAGAATTTTGGTCAGAAATGCAGGGGTAATCCCCTGAGCCGTGCAAATGTCTTTTTTGAGAACGGTTTTTCCATTGGGCTGCTTAGCCATGTACAGGACGGCCCGAATTGCATATTCAGTCGCACGGGTTATAACCATCGTTTTTCTCCCGGTCCCCTTTTGATGAAGGTCGATGAAAACCGGTTATCAGGGACCTTTTTGGTTAGCAATAACCTTTCCAAAGATGAATTGTCAATGATAAAGATTAGCGGAGAGTGCCCGGGGGGTCGGTCGGTTTTCCGGGTCTCCCCTTGACAGAGCGCCCTGAACGGCGTCATTATGCACGATGTTTGCCGTACCTGCCTTTACAGTCCTTTCTCTCCCTGCCCCGGCCAGGTTTGGGGGTCTTCGCCATGTATGCAACCCAAAAGTCCTGTGAAATAATCGGCCGTTTCGCCCCGAGCCCGACCGGTCCCCTGCATTTCGGTTCTTTGACTGCAGCCCTGGGCAGTTTTTGTCTTGCCCGGCAGGCAGGAGGAAAGTGGCTGGTGCGAATCGAGGATCTGGACACCCCGCGGGTGATGCCCGGTGCGGCCGACGACATCCTGCGCACCCTTGAATGCCTGGGGCTAGCCTGGGACGGGGAAGTCTTTTATCAGAGCCGGCGGACCGGGCATTACCAGGCGGCCTTGGAGGTTTTGCAGGAAAAGGATCTTCTTTATGCCTGCGGCTGCAGCCGGAAAGAGATTCTGGCGAGCGCCCCTCACCCCGGGGAAGAAGGTCCGGTCTATCCCGGAACCTGCCGCTCCGGATTGGCCGAAGGGCGCCGCCCCAGGTCGCTACGCCTCAGGGTTCCCGATCGCCGCATCTGTTTTGTCGATGGTGTTTTCGGCCGGCGGGAACAGTGTTTGCAAAGCGCGGTTGGGGATTTTGTGCTGCGTCGGGCCGATGGAATGTTCGCCTATCAGCTGGCAGTGGTTGTGGACGATGCCGAAAGCGGAGTGAATCAGGTCGTGCGGGGCGAGGATCTGCTTCTTTCGACCCCCCGGCAGATTTTTCTGCAGGCCTGCCTCGGCTACCCAATCCCCGATTATATTCATCTACCCCTGGCCTTGACCCCGCAAGGTGAAAAAATCAGCAAAAGGCACGGAGCCCTTGGCATTGCCGGAGAATCCGACCGGGGAAATCTGCTGCGGCAGGCGTTGGAGTTTCTCGGACAGCCTGTGCCAGAGAGCCTGAGCGGTTCTCCCGTTGAAGTCCTGGCCTGGGGAGTCGAGCATTTTTCCCTCGACCGGGTGCCAAACAGATCAGCAGTCCCGGTCGAGGGATGAAAAAGATAATTACCAGGTGTCGGAGAGACTGAAGGGGATGGTCAGGCCGGTGCGCAGGCTCCAGTCCTCGCTTTTGCTGTGATAGCCGATGCTGCCGCCGAAATCCCAGAGAAAGGTTCCGAGAGGCATCTGAAGGCCGGCTCTCAACGCACCTCGGCTGTTGATGGAGGACTCCATCCCTTCAATGGACAACAGGGCATCGAGAGCGTCCTCAATCAGCGGCAGACGCAGACCGAGGGCGTAGCGGATGGCGTCATCCTGCCCGCTGTATCCTTCCCGGGGATCACCGAGGATGGCCAGACCGAGATTAAGGTAGATCGAAAATTCCGGAAAGTTGCGCGTCGCCAGAAAGTCGAGGAATATGTCGGCCTCATCGGTTCCGAAATCGTCTTTCTCATCGGCATTCGGTAATTTTGTTGCCAGACGCAGGGCCAAAGCAGGAATCATGAATGATTCCTGCCAAAGTCTCACCTTGAGACCCAGGGTGAGATCGCCGCTGCCCCATTTGTCGTCCTGTCCGTCCTTTTGCAGATAGAGGTAGCTGTAGGCCATCTGTCCCTCAACCCGTTCCCCGAGACCGAGATTGAGCGACAGCGCGGGCAATTCGGCAAGGCGGCGATCGTGGTGCTCGGACTGAAAAAGGTTGTGCAGGTCATGGCTGTAGGAAAAGCCGATTCGGAACTCGGCCTCATTTTTGGACAGAAGCTCCGCATCCTGCATTCCGAGGGGTTCGAGAGTGGCTGCTTCCACGGCGGCAGTAAAAAGGCCGATCAGCAGAAGGGGGCCGAAGGTGAGGGCAAAGAGCGATGATTTCAAAACGACCTCCCGGATTATCTGCGCAATAAATAAGTACCGAATTCGATTAAAATAACGACGTCGGAAAATTAAAACACTTCCGCCGGCCCTGTCAACTGGCTGTCCTTTCGTTTCAGATGTCCCTTTATTTTGGGATTGCGAAAGAAGTATTTATGGTAGAATCTGCGCGCCAACGGTTATTCGGGTCGATTCTGCCCGGTTTTCCCGGGTGAACTGAAAAACAAGAGGAGGAGTTGAATCCATGCTGCGTTCACTGATAATGCTGATATTGCTCGTTTCTTTGACCGCCTGTCAGTCTTTTTTCAAGGTGCCCAAGGAGGAGTATCGCGAAGAGGTAAAAACCCTCGGAGTCCTGCCGTTGATGGTGGACGAACAGTCGACCATCGAACATCCCGAGCCTCAGCAGGTACTGGCTTTGCTGCAGCGGCACAATACGGGCCGCCACCCTTACCTGGTTGAGCTGCTGAGAGAAAAGAAAAGTTATTTCGATGTGCGGGCGATTTCCGCGGACCCCCAGCAACTGTATGGCAGGCTGATCCGCAACCGGTCGGTGCGGAAAAATCCCGAAGGCCCTCGCTACCATTACATGATCAGTCCCGAGACCGCTGCCGAGCTCTGTCGCCAGAACGCCGTGGATGCCCTGCTGCTGGTGGTTCTCAACGGTACCAACCGCGTCGAGAGGAGGTGGGACCGCACCCGCCTCACCTATCTGGAATCGCCCTATAACGGAATTCAGGCCAGTGCCCTGGTTGTCCTGCCCAGCGGGGAACCCCTGTGGGAATACTTCGGTCTGGTCAGCGAACCTTTTCTGTCGCTGCAATATCCGAATTTCGACGAAGCCCACTATAACAAGACCGATCAGGTACCGGTTCACTTCGTCACCATTGCAGGTCTGGAACGCGCTTTGACCGAACCCGGGACCAACTGGTTTCAGAAGACCAAGCTGCCGCACCCCTACCAGGAGCTGTTCCAGGAGATGGCGGGATACCTCAAGCCCGGCATGCTGAATCCTTTTGCTAAGAGTCCCCAGGAGAATCAGCAGCAATAATCTGCACGGACTTGAAAAGGACCGATTTGCCGGCCCCGGATGGCGCAGACTGTCCGGGGCCGGCCTGGGACCTCTTTTTCTGTGCCGTAGCCAAAAATGCTTTTTAAATCTGCTATAATCGAACAAATTCTTCCGGAAGGTCCTGGTTCAGGTTGTGATGTACCCTGACCCGACCCTTGGCGCCCTTGGTGGCAAGAGGGCGTCCGGCTCAAGGGGGCGAGGAAAAATAATCGATTGACACGTTGAGGCAAAAAGGGTAGATAGAACAATCAGAGCCGATATCTTCGGCCACGTCGCTCTTTTTCCAAATCCTTTCGGAAGCTCACCTTACTCAGATAAAAACACACAGGCTGACAGCGGAATTCCATTTGAGCTTGAATTGAAGCTTATTTATCCGAATCGACAGAAAAACGGCCAGGACCATGCGGTGTGTCGAGTCCTGCCCGAAAAAATGTCATTATGGCCGCAGGCGGTCAATGCCGGGTTTTCCCTTGAAACCGTTTGCGCCTTCTGCATCCCCATATTTGGCAAGGTCTTTGCTGTGCGCATCCAGGAGCCGGGGTTGGCTTGACGCACGCCCGCCGGGAGAATTTGAAGAACAGCAACATATTGACAGCCCGGGCTTGAGGAATATATCCCGCCTTAATTCCATCATCATTCCGGATAGCGCATAGACGGTTGATACAGCCCTGATTCAAATCTTGCATCTTATTCATTTATTGAATTGACGAAAACGACTCAGAGAATTGACAGGCCGACTGATAAGGGCGCCAAACGGCGCGGCTTTATGCAGTTTGCCGTGCCGAATCCTTGTTTGAGGAGAATTCATGAACCTGAAAGAACTTAAAGAAAAGAAGATAGGTGACCTGGTGCAGATCGGGAAGGACCTGAAGCTGGATGGCGCCTCCGGCATGCGCAAGCAGGACCTGATTTTCGCCATCCTCAATTCCACCGCTGAAAAAAATGGCGCCATCTTCGGCGAAGGGGTTTTGGAGATACTGCCCGACGGTTTCGGATTCCTGCGTGCTCCCGATGCCAACTATCTCCCCGGCCCTGATGATATCTACGTATCCCCCTCCCAGATCCGCCGCTTCAATCTGCGCACCGGGGACACGGTGAGCGGCCAGATTCGCCCACCAAAAGAGGGTGAGCGTTATTTCGCCCTGCTCAAGGTGGCCGAAGTCAATTTCGAGAATCCCGCCGTTGCCCGCGACAAGACTCTCTTCGACAACCTGACGCCGCTCTATCCGGAAGAACGGATCGGGCTGGAAACGGAGCCGGACAATCTCTCCATGCGGGTCATGGACATCGCCACCCCCATCGGCAAGGGACAGAGGGGCCTGATCGTGGCACCGCCGCGAACCGGCAAGACCATGCTGCTGCAGAATATCGCCAATTCCATCACCACTAACCATCCGGAGGTGTACCTGATCGTTCTGCTCATCGACGAACGGCCTGAAGAGGTGACGGACATGCAGCGTTCGGTCAAGGGGGAGGTAATCTCCTCCACCTTCGATGAGCCGGCGACCCGCCATGTGCAGGTGGCGGAAATGGTCATCGAAAAGGCCCGACGCCTGGTCGAGCACAAGCGTGACGTGGTGATCCTGCTCGACTCCATTACCCGACTTGCCCGGGCCTACAACACGGTGGTCCCGCCCAGCGGCAAGATCCTCTCGGGGGGCGTCGATTCCAATGCCCTGCATAAGCCGAAGCGGTTTTTCGGTGCGGCGCGCAACATCGAGGAGGGAGGGAGCCTGACCATTATCGCCACTGCCCTCATCGATACCGGCAGCAAGATGGACGAGGTGATTTTCGAGGAGTTCAAGGGAACCGGCAACATGGAGTTGCAGCTCGACCGCCGTCTGGTCGACAAGCGCGTATTTCCCGCCATCGACATCAATAAATCAGGCACCCGTCGGGAGGAGCTCCTGGTCGAACCGACTACGCTGCAGCGTATCTGGCTGTTGCGCAAAGTCCTCTCGGCCATGAACGTCGTGGACAGCATGGAATTTCTCCTGGAAAAACTGTCCGCAAGCAAGACCAACCAGGAATTTTTCGAATCGATGAACCAGTAAGGCACTGATGCATCCAGGGTCGGGCCTTCTCATAAAAAGCTTGCAGAAAACGACTGAAACTGCTAAAAATCAACCTTTGCCTTTCCTGGCCAAGATTCCGGTTCTGTATAACCCGAATATCAAAACCGGGCCAACCAGAACCCCAAGGAGAAAAAAGATGAAAGAAGGAATTCACCCCGCTTACGACGCTGTCAATGTCAAGTGTCACTGCGGCAATGCCTTTGAGACCCGCTCCACGAAAAAGGGCGGCGAAATTCTTACGGAAATCTGCTCCGCTTGCCACCCCTTCTTTACCGGCAAGCAGAAGCTGCTCGATACCGAAGGGCGGATCGAAAGGTTCCGCAAGAAGTACGAGAAGAAGTAGTCAGGAGATCGAACAAGTGTCGGAGACGGCCCTCCGGGGCCGTCTCTTTTTTATGGGTTTTCCTCGGTCGGGCATTCTGCCCGCCGCCATATACTGGCCCGGCCGGGGCTTTTCGCCCCGTATGATAAACCGAGAGGATCATGTTCGTTCAGCTTTTGCAGCACACCCCTGATCCCGAGCGGATTGTGGCGGCCGCCGCCCGCCTCTGCTATTCGGCCTCAGGTATAGACCGTTTGCTGGAGCAGAATGAGGATGAGCGCGGCCGTTTGCTGGAGAAGATTCTTTCCCTGGGTCACCTCTCGGTTCTCGAACATGCCTCTTTTACCTTCGGTATCGAAGGCATCAGCCGGGCCTGCTCCCATCAGCTGGTACGACACCGTCTGGCGTCCTATTCCCAGCAGAGTCAGCGCTACGTTTCCCATAAGGAACTATTCGCCGCCGTCACGCCGCCCTCGATCTCTGAAAAACCGGATCTTCTTCAGCGTTACGACGCCCTTCTGGAAGAGATTCACCTTCTTTACCGGGACCTGCTGGAGGCGGGGATTCCGGCCGAAGATGCCCGGTTTGTGTTGCCCAATGCCGCTCAGACCAAGCTGGTGATGACCATGAATGCCCGGGAACTGCTGCATTTTTTCGGATTGCGCTGCTGCCGTCGGGCGCAATGGGAGATCAGGGAGATGGCTACCGAGATGCTGCGTCTGGCGCGGACCGCGGCTCCGCTCCTGTTCGCTGCCGCAGGCCCGGGATGCCTGACAGGGCCTTGTCCCGAGGGGCGAATGAGCTGTGGCGCCATCGACGAAGTCCGCAGGGAATTCGCCGATCTCTAGAAATTTCCCGGCCAAGGGTCTTGGCTTGGTGCCGTTTACTGGGATTATTCGCGTGGATCCGATATTCAGCAAGCTTGAAGAAGTGGTGGATCGCTTTCGCGAGGTGGAAGCTCTGCTTTCCGATCCGAAAGTGGTTTCCCAGCAGAGTCGATTCAGGGATTTGACCAAGGAACATGCCGACCTGTCGGCGGTGGTCGAAGCCTATACCGATTACCGCGGGATTTGCGGAGAGCTTGCCGGATTACGGGAACTGCTCGAGGACGGCGATTCCGAATTGAAGGAAATGGCCCGCCTCGAATTGCCCGAACTGGAAAACCGTAGGATCGAGCTGGAGCAGCGGCTCAAGGTGCTTTTGCTGCCGAAGGATCCCAAGGACGAAAAGAACGTCATCCTGGAGATTCGCGCCGGTACCGGAGGTGAAGAGGCGGCGCTGTTCGCCGCCGATCTTTTCCGCATGTATTCGCGATATGCTGAAAACAAGGGCTGGCGGGTCGAACTGATCAGCGTATCCGATGCCGATGCCGGTGGCTTCAAGGAAGTGATCGCTCTTGTCAGCGGGCAGCGGGTCTATTCCCGGCTCAAATACGAAAGCGGCACACACCGCGTGCAGAGAGTCCCTGAGACCGAGGCCCAGGGGCGAATTCATACCTCGGCCTGCACCGTGGCCGTTCTCCCCGAAGCCGAGGATGTGGACGTGGAGATCGATCCCAGCGATCTGCGGATCGACGTCTATCGCGCCTCGGGTGCGGGTGGACAGCATGTCAACAAGACCGAATCGGCAGTACGCATCACCCACATCCCCACCGGAGTTGTGGTGTCCTGCCAGGATGAAAAATCCCAGCACAAGAACAAGGCCAAGGCGATGAAGGTTCTGCAGTCAAGGATACTCGACAGCCTGCAGGCCGAACAGGAGACCAAAATGGCCGCCGACCGCAAGGGGCAGGTGGGCAGCGGAGACCGTTCCCAGCGCATCCGCACCTACAATTTCCCCCAGGGCAGATGCACCGACCACCGAATTGGCCTGACCCTTTACAAGCTCGAAAGCATCATGCAGGGAAATCTCGACGAACTCATCGAGGCCCTCGGCACCTATTTTCAGAGTGAGGCGCTGGCCGGCCAGGAGGCCTGATTTGGCAGGCACTAAAGAAACCTGGACAGTCCTGAAGGTCCTGCAATGGACTGCGGATTATCTCAAGGACAAGGGCGTGGACAACGGGCGCCTGGACGCCGAACTGATGCTGGCCGAAGTGCTGAAGCTGGACCGGGTCGGCCTCTATCTCAATTACGATCGGCCCCTCGATGCGGTGGAGCTGAGCGCCTACCGTCAGATGGTGGGACGCCGGTCGCGGCGTGAGCCGCTGCAGTATATTCTCGGCCGGACGGAATTCTGGTCCCTGCCCTTCGAGGTCACTCCGGCGGTCCTGATTCCCCGTCCGGATACCGAGGTTATGGTGGAAGAAGCCCTTGCCAGGGTGCCGGCGGAGGGGAGGATTCTCGACGTTGGAACCGGCAGCGGCGCCATTGCCGTCGCTCTGGCCCATGAACTTCCCAAAGCCAGTCTGGTTGCCATTGACACGTCTGCCGAAGCCCTTGCCGTGGCGGCGAATAACGCCGAGCGTAATGGACTTGCCGGACGGATCGAATTCCAGCAAATTGACATGGTCCGATTGCCGGACGGACCTTTCGACCTGATTGTAGCCAATCCGCCCTATATTCCCACGGACGATCTGGCAGGACTGATGCCCGAGGTGCGGGCGTACGAGCCGTCATCGGCTCTGGACGGCGGCGAGGACGGTCTCGATTGCTATCGGCTGCTGGCCGGCCAGGCCGGCAGCCGGCTGCGTCCCGGCGGTTGGCTGCTGGTGGAGGCGGGAATCGGCCAGGTGCCGATGATTCGAGAGCTGTTCGAAAAGTCCGGTCTGAAGGAGGTTTTCAGCCGAGATGACTATGGCGGCATCCCCCGGGTAGTGGGGGGGCGCCGGATCTGAGATTTTCATAGGACCTGTGGGACTCATAAGACCCATAGGCCCCATGCTTTAAAAAAGGCGGTAACAGTTGGACAAGATCATCATTCACGGCGGACGACGCCTGAAAGGCGAAGTTCAGGTCAGCGGAGCGAAAAACTCCGCCTTGCCTCTTTTGTTCGGTACACTCCTGGCTCCCGGTATCCATCAACTGGCCAATGTTCCCGATCTGCGGGACATCTCCACCGCGGGCAAGCTGCTTGCGGTGCTCGGAGCCGACGTTTCGCGAACGGGCGACCGTTTTGCCATCGATGCTGAAAACATTCGCAGCGTTGAAGCTCCCTACGATCTGGTCAAGACCATGCGCGCTTCCGTTCTGGCGCTCGGACCTCTGCTGGCCCGTCTCGGTCATGCCCGGGTCAGTCTTCCCGGCGGATGCGCCATCGGCGCCCGGCCGATCAACCTTCACCTCAAGGGGCTGGAGGCGATGGGGGCGCGGATCGAACTCGATCACGGCTATGTCGAAGCCCGTGCCCGGCGACTGCAGGGCGCCCGTATCTATCTCGACATTCCCACCGTCGGCGGTACTGAAAACCTGATGATGGCCGCTACCCTCGCCAGGGGGACGACGGTGCTGGAAAATGCCGCCTGCGAGCCCGAGATCGTCGATCTCGCCGAGGCCCTGGTCGGCATGGGCGCCCGCATCGAGGGGGCCGGAACCGACCGGATCGTCATCGAAGGGGTGGACGAGCTGCGGCCAATGGATTTCTCCGTCATGCCCGACCGCATCGAGGCCGGCACCTTCATGGTCGCCGCAGCCATGACCCGGGGCAACGTCAAGGTCAGTGGGGCCCGTCCCGGACATGTCGAGCCCCTTGTCGCCAAACTTCTTGAAGCCGGAGTCGAGGTGATCGAGGAGGAGGGGGGACTGCGGATCAAGGGGCCGCGGCATATCCAGTCTGTCAATATCAAGACCCGGCCTCATCCCGGTTTCCCCACCGACATGCAGGCTCAGTTCATGGCCCTGATGACTCTCGCCGAGGGGACCAGCGTCATTACCGAAAACGTCTTCGAAAACCGCTTCATGCACGTTTGCGAACTGCAGCGCATGGGTGCGGACATCACCATCGAAGGGTCGACGGCCACGGTCCGCGGGGTCAAAACCTTGCTGGGTGCGCCGGTTATGGCCACTGATCTGCGAGCCAGCGCCAGCCTGGTGCTGGCCGGCCTGGCCGCAGACAACACTACCGAGGTGTCCCGGATCTACCATCTCGACCGCGGATACGAGCGGCTCGAGGAAAAATTCCGACTGCTCGGCGCCGAAATCGAGCGGGTGAAGGAATAGTTAGGGGCAGTAGTTAGTTGCTGGTAGCTCGTAGTTGGTTTTGAATTTACCAGTCGCCAGCCACGAGCAACCAGCCACCGATTTTTTAAAGGTTCTAAAACAATGAGCGATTACATCACCTTTGCCCTGCCGAAGGGGCGCATCATGCAGGATTCGATGGAGCTGTTCGGCAAGATCGGCATCACCTGTCCGGAGATGGCCGGGGACAGCCGCAAGCTGGTGTTCGAAAACCCTGAAAGCAAGTTCCGTTTCATGGCGGTGCGTGCGACGGACGTGCCCACCTACGTGGAATACGGCTGCGCCGATCTGGGCGTAGTGGGCAAGGATACCCTGCTTGAGCAGGGGAAGGACCTTTATGAGCCCCTCGATCTGAAATTCGGCTACTGCCGCCTGGTAGTGGCCGAACCGAAGGAACTGCTGGCAGAGGAGGACCCGGCCAGCTGGTCCAATATCCGGGTGGCGACCAAGTACCCGGCCGTCACCGAGCGATATTTCGCTGCCCGAGGAGTACAGGTGGAAATTATCAAACTGTACGGGTCCATCGAGCTGGCGCCTCTGGTGGGGCTGGCCGAGCGGATCGTCGACCTGGTATCTACCGGCGCTACCCTGCGGGACAACGGTATGGTGGAGGTTGAAACCATCGCCGATATTACCAGCCGGCTGATCGTCAACAGGGCCAGCCTTAAGACCAAGCACAGTCGCATCAGCCGCATTATTGCGGATCTGGAGCAGGTTATCGGAGAAAAACCGGTCATTGCCGGCTGAGGGGCAGGAAAAAAGAGGAAGGGCAGGGGGCATGATCCAGATATTGCGTTTTGACGATCCCGGCTTCGAGAGTGCTCTGCAGGCGATCATTGCCCGCGGCGAAGCGCCGCCGCAAGGAGTGGAGGAAGCCGTCCGGGAGATCGTTGCCGCCGTTCGTCAGGAGGGCGATGCAGCGTTGTGTGCCTATACCGCCCGGTTCGACGGCCTGGAATTGTCACCCGCCACCCTGGAGGTCACGCCCGCTGAACGCCGCCAGGCATTGGTTTCCGTGAGCCCTGAATCCCTGGCCTGCCTGCGCCTGGCGGCCGAACGGATAGAACGTTTCCATGCCCGGCAAAAGGAAAAGTCCTGGCTGTCCACTGATGAGGAGGACCTGCTTCTCGGTCAGATGGTCCGGCCCCTCGACCGGGTCGGCATCTATGTCCCTGGCGGCAAGGCCAGCTACCCTTCATCGGTGCTGATGAACGCCATCCCGGCCAAAGTTGCCGGGGTCGGGGAGATCATCATGGTGGTGCCGATGCCGGGTGGGGAGGTCAATCCCCACGTGCTGGCCGCAGCGGAACTGGCGGGGGTCGATCGTATCTTCCGCATCGGTGGGGCCCAGGCGGTAGCGGCCCTGGCCTTCGGCACCGAAAGTGTTCCCCGGGTCGACAAGATCACCGGCCCCGGCAACATCTATGTGGCCACAGCCAAGAAGCAGGTTTTCGGTCAGGTCGACATCGACATGATCGCAGGCCCCAGCGAAATCCTGGTGATCAACGACGGCAGCGGTGAACCGTCCCATATTGCCGCC
The DNA here is from genome assembly GCA_041390365.1 of Syntrophotaleaceae bacterium. Classification (NCBI taxonomy): domain Bacteria; kingdom Pseudomonadati; phylum Thermodesulfobacteriota; class Desulfuromonadia; order Desulfuromonadales; family Syntrophotaleaceae; species Syntrophotaleaceae bacterium. The sequence goes on from JAWKQB010000003.1 coordinate 1,075,704, forward strand.
GACCTGCTGTCCCAGGCCGAGCACGACGAACTGGCATCCAGCGTGCTGGTCACCACCAGCGACGATTTCGCCGGCAAGGTGCGCCAGAGTCTGCAGGAACAGCTCGCAGCACTGCCCCGGCAGGAGATCGCGCGGCGTTCCATAGACCGTTACGGGGCGATCATCGTGGCGGGCGATCTGGAGGAAGCGATCGCTTTCAGCAACCGCATCGCTCCGGAGCATCTCGAACTGGCCGTCGACGACCCCTTCGCCATTTTGCCGAAAATCCGGCATGCGGGGGCAGTTTTCATGGGGCATCATACCCCTGAGGCGGCAGGCGATTACCTGGCCGGACCCAATCACACCCTGCCCACCGGCGGGACGGCGAGATTCTTCTCTCCTCTGGGAGTTGAGGATTTTGTCAAAAAGTCGAGCATCATTTCCATGAGCCGCGCCGGATTGGAGCGGCTCGGCGATGCTGTCGTGCACCTGGCGGGGCTGGAAGGGCTCGATGCCCATGGACGTTCGGTATCCATCCGGCTCAGAGGGTAAGAGCCGGGAACTATTGAAAGGGGGGAGCGACATGACACGCACCGCGATGATCGATCGTCAGACCCGGGAGACCCGGATCAAGCTGACGCTGGCGCTGGATGGTAAAGGCAGTGGCAAAATCGCCACGCCCGTGCCCTTCATCGACCACATGCTCTGCCTGCTGGCGAAACACGGTTTTTTCGATCTCGAGATCCAGGCGGAAGGGGACGTGGAGGTCGACGACCACCACACGGTCGAGGACCTCGGCATCTGTCTCGGCGAAGCCTTCAAGCAGGCCCTCGGCGACAAGGCCGGCATCCGGCGCTACGGCCATGGGCGGGTGCCGATGCATGAGGCCCTGGCTACCGTGGATGTCGATTTTTCCGGGCGCCCGCATCTGATCTTCAAGGCCGATCTGCCCAAGGCAAAGGTCGGGACCTTCGATGTCGAACTGGTCGAAGAGTTTTTCGTCGCCTTCTGCAACCATTCCGGAGCCAATGTCCATGTCACCGTGGATTACGGCGACAACCTACACCATATCATCGAGGCCATCTTCAAGGCCTTTGCCCGGGCCCTCGATCAGGCTACCGGGTTCGATGCCCGGATCTCCGGGGTAATGTCGACCAAGGGGAAGCTGGAGTAGCATGAGCAAGCGGATCGTCATCATCGATTACGGCATGGGCAACCTGCGGAGCGTGCAGAAGGGCTTCGAAAAGGTCGGTTTCGACGCGCGGGTGACCGATGACCCGAAACTGATCGAGGGGGCCGACCGGCTGGTTCTGCCGGGCGTCGGCGCCTTTCAGGACTGCATGGACAACCTCCGCGACGGCGGTTTCATCGAACCGATCCTGCGGCATGTCGACTCTGGAAAACCCTTCCTGGGCATCTGTCTCGGGCTGCAGCTGCTGTTCACCGAAAGCGAGGAATTTGGCCTGCACCAAGGGTTGGATATCATCCCAGGACGGGTGAGGCGGTTCCCGGCAGAGCTGCAATCGGCGGGGGTTCCCCTCAAGGTTCCGCACATGGGCTGGAACCAGATCGACATCCGCAGCCAATCGCCCTTGTTCCAGGGGTTGGCCGGAGGCGAATCGGTCTACTTTGTCCACTCCTATTATGTCGACCCGGAGGATCGGGCCGTGGTTTCCAGCACCACCGACTACGGCATGACCTTCTGCTCCAGCATCTGGCGGGACAACGTTATGGCTACCCAGTTTCATCCGGAAAAGAGCCAGCAGGTGGGGCTGCGGATTTTGGAGAACTTCGGCAGGTTGTAAACCAGAGCGAAAGAAGATCGTCAAAGAGCAGGGCACACGGACGCACACGGACTGTCACGGACCTGCACGGACCAAAACTTGTCCATGTTCGTCCATGTTCGTCAGTGTCAGTCCGTGTCAGTCCGTGTGCCCTTGCCCTAAGGAAAGGAAACCAATGATCGTCATTCCCGCTATCGACCTGAAAGAGGGCCGTTGCGTCCGACTTGAACAGGGGCTCATGGACAAGGATACCGTCTACAGCGATGATCCTGCCGGCCAGGCGCTGATCTGGCAGGAGCAGGGGGGCGAACTGCTGCATATCGTCGACCTGGACGGCGCCTTTGCCGGCGTGCCCCGCAACGGGGAGGCGATCAGGGCCATCGTCGAGGCGGTTTCCATGCCCACCGAGCTCGGCGGCGGCATCCGCGACCTGGCGACGGTGGAAGCCTATCTCGACCTCGGGGTCGGCCGGGTCATCCTTGGCACGGTGGCCAAGGAGAATCCGGCGCTGGTGGCCGAGGCCTGCCGTCTGTTTCCCGGCCGCATCGTGGTCGGCATCGACGCCAAGGACGGCCTGGTGGCGGTGCGCGGCTGGGCCGACGTCACGGAAAAACGGGCCACGGAACTGGCCAAGGAATTGGAAGGCTACGGCGTTGAGGCGATCATCTACACGGATATCGCCCGCGACGGCATGATGCAGGGACCCAACATCGAGGCCACCCGGCAACTGGCCGAAGCCATCTCCATTCCGGTAATCGCCTCGGGCGGAGTTTCCTGCCTGGACGATATCTCCCGGCTGATGGCCATCGAATCCAGCGGCGTATCCGGGGTCATCACCGGCAAGGCCCTCTACAACGGCAGCCTCGACCTGCGCGCCGCGGTGGCGATGACTAAAAAGCAGTAGCTCGTTGCTGGTGGCTAGGGGCTAGTAAAATCTTTACTAGCAACCAGCAACCAGCAACCAGCAACGAGCAACAAAAAATTTATTCAAACCTTGAAATCGCCCCCGGGCGTACTTATTTTGAGACATCAACCATGCTGACCAAACGAATCATACCTTGTCTGGACGTAAAGGACGGAAGAGTGGTCAAGGGGGTGCAGTTTCTGGAGCTGCGCGACGCCGGGGATCCGGTCGAAGCTGCCGAAGCCTATGATGAGCAGGGAGCTGACGAACTGACCTTTCTCGACATCACCGCCTCCAGCGACAAGCGGAACATCATTCTTGACGTGGTGGCCCGCACAGCCGAGCGGGTTTTCATGCCCCTGACGGTTGGCGGCGGCATCCGCGAGATTGCAGATATCCGCAACCTGCTCAATGCCGGAGCCGATAAGGTTTCGATCAATACCGCCGCGGTGCATCGTCCCGAATTCGTTCGGGAGGCGGCTGAACGCTTCGGATCCCAGTGCATCGTGGTGGCCATCGATGCCCGCAGGGTTACCGGTTCCGATCCCCAGGCCTGGGAGGTCTATACCCACGGCGGCCGAAACCCTACCGGGATCGACGCCGTCGCCTGGGCCGAGAGGATGGCCGATTATGGAGCGGGTGAGATTCTGCTCACCTCCATGGACTGCGATGGCACCAGGGACGGATACGACCTGGCCCTGACCCGCACCATCAGCGACCAGGTTTCGATTCCGGTCATCGCTTCCGGCGGTGTCGGCAATCTCGAACACATCTATCAGGGCCTGACCGAAGGCGGCGCCAGCGCTGCTCTGGCCGCCAGCATCTTTCATTTTCGCGAATATACCATCCGCGAATGCAAGGAATACCTGCTGGCGCGCGGCGTTCCGGCGCGCCTTTAGGGGGAGGAATAGATGTCCCTTGCCCGACTCAAATTCGACGGAGACGGTCTGATCCCGGCCATCGTGCGCAACGCCGCGAGCGGCGAAGTGATGCTTTCCTACCTCAATGCCGAGGCGGTCGAGATGACGCAGGCAACAGGCTTGCTGCACCGCTATTCCCGGTCCGCCGGCAAAGTCGTCCAACCGAAACCGGGGGCCGGCCAGCGCGTGCGGGAGGCGCGTCTGAGCTGCGGCGATGACTGTCTTCTGCTGCTGGTCGAGCAGGAGGGGCAGGGTTTTGACGCCTTCAAAACGTTGTTGTGGCAGGACGAATCTTCTGCAGATTCCATCGCAGTGACTCGGGATATTCTGGCCGCCATCTACCAGGTGATTCAGGACCGCAGGGACAATCCTTCCGAAAAATCGTATGTTGCCTCATTGTATGCGAAAGGGTTGGACAAGATACTCGGCAAGATCGGAGAGGAAGCGACGGAGACGGCTGTCGCCGGCAAGGGTGGCGACGTCGATTCTGTGGTGTACGAGACGGCCGATCTGTTCTTTCATGTGCTGGTGCTGCTCGGATATTATGATTTGCCCCCGGAACGGATCTACGCCGAGCTGCGGCGACGGTTCGGCCTGTCGGGGATCGAGGAAAAGGCTGGCCGAAACGCTGCTGCACCGGAGCCCCCTTCGAAATAGCCGTTTCTTTTGTGGTTGGTCTTTCGTATAATAAACCGTTTATCGGGAGGGGGCCGGTCAGCCGGTCGCCTTTTTGTGCTTTCACAAAGGATAGGGACAGATGAGCCTTAAGGAGCGGTTGAACGACGCAATGAAAGAGGCCATGAAGGCCAAGGACTCCCTGCGCCTGAGCACTATCCGACTGATCCGGTCGGCGATCAAGAATCGGGAGATCGATGCCCGCCAGGAACTGGATGACGCAGGAGTGATCGACGTCCTGAGTTCGTTGGTCAAGCAGCGCAAGGAATCGGCTCAGGTCTATCGCGATAACCAGCGCCCGGAACTGGCGGAAAAGGAAGAAGCCGAACTGGCGATTCTGCAGGAATATCTCCCGGCGCAACTGAGTCTGGAAGAGCTGGGGACGCTCATAGACGAGACCATAGCCGAGCTTGGCGCCTCCTCGCAGAAGGATATGGGGCGGGTGATGAAGGTTGTCAGTGCCCAGACCAAGGGGAGGGCTGACGGCAAGGTGGTCAGCGAGATGGTGAAGGAGCGCCTTTCGGGCTGAATCCGATCGGCCGGGGAGGTCCGGAATGAACCTGCTGGATATCACCATACTGGCGATGCTGGCTGTATTCGTGCTCAAAGGATTGTTCCGCGGCCTGCTCCGGGAGCTCTGCTCCCTGGCGGGGCTGTTCGGCGGGCTTTTTCTGGCTGTACGCTATCATGCCCCCCTGGCCGAACTGCTGGTCGACGTCCTGGGCTGGCCGGCCAAGGCCTGCATCATTATCGCCTTCGTCGCCCTGTTTCTGCTGACGGTCGTTTTCTTTGGTCTGCTTGGTTTTCTGCTGTCGCGGTTCGTTAAGTTGCTGTTTTTGGGCGGTTTTAACCGGGTGGCCGGCGGTCTGTTCGGGCTGGTGCAGGGAGGGTTGCTGGCGACCCTGGTGCTGTTCGCCCTGAATCGCAGCCCACTGCCGCAGATCGCTCGGAACGTTTTCGATCAGTCGCAACTGGCACCGCCTTTTGTCCGCTTCGGCGAAATCCTGCTCCAGCAGGGGCGGGAAGCTGCCGGCAACCGGGAGATGCAGACCAGGGATGGCAACATCACGAAACAGATCTGATCTGTCGGTCTGCCGGTAAGGTTGAAACATTCAGGGAGCCAATGATCGACGAAACCCTCCGGGTTCTGGAGTATGACAAGGTCAGGCAATTGCTGGCGGGATTCTGCGCCACCGCCCCCGGGCGGGATCTTGCTTTGGAGATGCAGCCGCTGGAAGGCACCAACGCCGTCTCCGAGGGGCTGGCCGAAGTCTCCGAGATGCGGGCACTGCTGGAAGAGATCCGCCGTCCTCCCGTCGGTGGCAGCCGCGACCTGCGGGATGCCCTGCGGCAGGTACGGACCGAAGGCGCCTGGCTGACTGCCGAAACCTTGCTGGAGGTGTCGTCGAGCATCGATGCTGCCCGGGAATGCCGGGCCTATCTCGCCGGCCGGCCGGAGACCCCGCTGCTCACCGCTCTCGGAGCACAGCTCGATCCCTGCTCCCTCTTGCGGGCCCGGATCGGGGAAAGCATCGGCAGCCGGGGAGAAATCCTGGACAGCGCCTCCTTCGAGCTGGGTGACCTGCGTTACGAAATCCGTCGCCTGCGTGCGAGGATCAGGAAGTCCCTGGAAGACCTGCTGATGGCAGAGCGCTATGAAGGGGTTTTCCAGGATCGCCTGATCACCGAACGCAATGGCCGTTACGTGGTGCCGGTAAGAGCCGATCATCGGGGGCGAATCAAGGGTTTCGTCCATGACGAATCGGCCAGCGGACAGACCCTGTTCCTGGAGCCGACCGCGGTCCTCGACTGGAACAATCAGCTTCAGGCCCAGCTCCGCGCCGAACAGCGGGAGGAGGAGCGTATCCTGCGGCGGCTTGCCGACCTGGTGCGGCAAAATGCGGCAGGACTGCAGCGCAACCAGGAAATCCTGGCCCGACTTGATTTCAAAGCTGCAGCAGCGCATTTCTCCCGGCTGTGCGACGGCGTGGCCCCCAGGCTTAGCAGTTCTCCATTGATCGAGCTGTACGGCGCCCGTCACCCGCTGCTGATGTTCGAGCCAGACGGCACTCCCCGTGGCCATACCGCTGTTCCGATCGACCTGCGGCTCGGAGTAGAAAAGGACACGCTTGTGATCAGCGGTCCGAACACCGGCGGCAAGAGTGTGGCGCTGAAAACGGCCGGCCTGCTGGTGCTGATGGTCCGGTCCGGACTGCATCTGCCCTGCCGGGAGAACAGCCGAATTTTCCTGTTCGACCGTGTTTTTGCCGACATCGGCGATGAGCAGAGTATCGAGCAGAGCCTGTCAACCTTTTCAGGTCACCTGGCGCGCATCCAGCGGATACTGAGCCGGGCCGACAACCGGTCCCTGGTGCTGCTGGACGAGGTGGGCACCGGGACCGATCCGGCCGAGGGGGGCGCCCTGGCCATGGCGGTCCTTGACGAGTTGCGGGAAATCGGGGCCAAAACCCTGGTGACCACCCATCTCAACCTGGTAAAGAGCTACGCCCTGCTCGAAGAGCGGGTGGAAAACGCGGCGGTGGAGTTCGACGCCGTGACCCTGGCCCCGACCTACCGTCTCCATTACGGCATCCCAGGGGCCAGCAAGGCTTTCACCATTGCCCGGCGGCTCGGCCTCTCCGACAAGGTCCTGGCCCGGGCGGAGAGTTATCTCGGCGAAGGGGAGCGAACGGGTCTCGAACTCATCGAGAAGGTCAACCGGCAACAGCACGAGCTCGAACAACAGCTCGAGGAGGCCCACCGCTTCAAGGGCCGGGCCCGGGAAGAGCGGGAGAAACGGAAGCGACTCCTGCTGGAACTGGAGGAGCAGAAACAGTCCATCCTGAACAAGGCTCAGCAACAGGGCGAGCGACTGGTCCGGGACGCCGAGCGGAAAATAAAATTGCTGTTCCGTGAGGCGGCGAAAACCGTCGATGTGCCCGAGCAGGCACGGTTGACCGGCGAGATCCGGGAGGTGCGGGAAACCCTGCGTCCGAAGCAAGCACCGAGCGGGCCGAAAAAAGCCCTGATTGCTCCCCGGGTGGGAGAGCTGCTGCGGATTCCGACCCTGCGGACTGAGGGCGAGGTGATTCAGTTGCAAGGGGATCAGGCCGAACTTTCCGTTAAGGGAAAGAAGCTGCGCCTGCCTCTTGACTCCCTCGAGCAGTTTTCCCCGCGGCGTTTCGCCGCTACGCCCGGAGGCGGCGGGGTGAGGAGCCGCATCGAGCGGGACGGTTTCAGCCCGAAGCTGGTTCTGGTGGGCAAACGGGTCGACGAAGCCCTGGTTCTGCTGGAACGGTTCGTTGATGACGGCCTGCTCCACCACATGGAAGAGCTGGAGGTGGTGCACGGCGCCGGGGAGGGCGTGCTGCGGCGGGCGGTGCGGGAATATCTGCGCGGACACCAGGAAGTCAAGGGCTTTCACGCTGCGGCCATTGGCCAGGGAGGGGACAATGTAACCGTTGTCCAGTTGCGTCGATGACCGCCAGCCATTTTACGGAAAATACGATCCAGGAAATCCGGGATCGGGCCGATATCGTCGATTTGATCTCCTCCTACCTGCCCCTGAAGCGGTCGGGGGTCAATCATCTCGGCCTCTGCCCTTTCCATGCCGAAAAGACGCCTTCCTTCAACGTCAACGCGGCACGGCAGTTTTTTCACTGTTTCGGCTGTGGGGTCGGGGGGGATGTTTTTTCCTTCCTGATGCGCATGGAAGGGCTGTCCTTTCCGGAAGCAGTCCGGCGTCTGGCCGATCGAGTGGGGGTGGACATCCCCGATGAAAAGGCCACACCCGAAGAGGAGCGGCGCCGGGAAGAGCGGGAGCGGCTGCTGCGGATCACGGAAGTGGCCTGTGAATTTTACCACCGTATGCTGTTGGAGGAGCCCGAGGGAGCAGCGGGGCGACGATATTTGCGCCAGCGCGGCTTCGAGGGTGACATGGTGCGGCAGTTTCGGCTCGGATTTGCACCGGATCGCTGGCGGGCTCTGGCCGAGCATCTGGCCGGCAAGGGATTCGATCCCAAATGGGCGCGGGATGTCCTCGGTCTGATCCGTTCCAGGGAAGGACGGGAAGATTACGACCTGTTCCGGGGGCGGCTGCTGTTTCCCATCGAGGACAGCCGCGGCCGGGTGGTGGCTTTCGGGGGGCGGGTGCTGGACGACACTCTGCCCAAGTACATCAACTCGGCCGAATCGCCCATCTATCACAAGGGACAGATTCTTTACGGCCTGTACCAGGCCCGCGAGGCCATGCGGCGCAGCGGCGAGGCGATCGTGGTCGAGGGCTATTTCGACCATCTGGCCCTGTACCGGGCCGGCTTCACAAATGTCGTGGCGACGTGTGGCACAGCCCTGACCCCTGACCATGCCCGGCTGCTCAAACGCTACTGCCAGCGCCTTCTGCTCCTGTTCGACCAGGACAAGGCCGGACGCAAGGCGGCCTTCCGGGCCATGGATGTACTGCTGCCGGAAGCCATCTCCGTATCGATGGTCGATTTGGAAGAGGGAGAGGATCCAGACTCCTTTCTGGCCCGGCATGGTGCGGAAGCCATGCGGAACAGGATGGCTTCCGCCCGGCCCGGGCTTCAGGTGTTCATTGAGGCATGCATGGAGAATTACGGTCCCAGCATCGAAGGCAAGGCCCGGGCGGCTGAAGAAATTCTCGGCAAGCTGAAATTGCTGCCAGGGGCCATTGAGCGGGACCTGTATCTGAAGGAGTTGGCACGGACCACAGGGGTGGACGAAGTGCTTCTTAAAAGCCGGCTTGGCCGGTCTTCCGGCCAGATCGTTGAACCCCGGCAGCCTGTGGATCGCCCGAGAGCTGTGCAGGCGAAGGTGCCGAAAACGGTAAAAAGTGCCGGACAAAAAGCACAGGAATACTTGTTGCATTTAATGAAGGCCGATGAGGCCTGGTGCCGCAAGGCGGCCGAAGTGACCCCCGACCTGCTCTTTGCGAATCCAGACTGCCGTGCCGTTGCCGAAAGTTTGATCGCCTGCCGTGAACGGGGTCTTGAGTTCGACCAGGGGCTCTTTTCGGAAGTCTTGAGCGAGCCCCAAAAATGCTTGTTATCAGGTATCATAATAAAAGATGATCAGATTCTGGCCGATGATCCGGCCCAGATATTCGATGACTGCCTCAAAGCGGTCGGAAAAGAACGGTTGAAGATCCGCTACCAGCAATTACAGGACCTCATCAGGCAGGCCGATGCAGAAAACGACGCGGAGCAGCTTGCCGCCTGGCAGCGTGAAGCGGTCGAGGTTCTGATGAAGATAAAGAGACCCAATTGAGTTATAATTCAACTCTCAAGATCTGAAAGCAGGATTTAGAAAACAGAATCCCCGGCGGAGGGGGATCTAGAGGAGAAGACATAGAATGTCCAAAAAAACCGGTATGGAAGAAGTCCAGCAGCTTATCGACCTGGGGAAGGAAAAGGGCTACCTGACCTACGATGAGGTTAACGACATCCTTCCGGAGAGCATGGTCTCTTCCGATCAACTCGATGACGTCATGAGCATGTTCGGCGAGATGGATATTGAGGTCGTCGATTCGGAGCAGAAAGTCGCCCTGCGGAAAAACCAGAACCCGGAAGAGGATGCGGGCGAGGAGGAGTCGGAGGAGGATACCGAATTTGAAGCGGGTGTCCTTGGCCGGACCAGTGATCCGGTCCGCATGTATCTGCGGGAGATGGGCCAGGTGTCCCTTTTGACCCGCGAAGGCGAAGTGGAGATCGCCAAACGGATCGAGGACGGCGAGGCGCTGGTGACCCGGGTCATCATGAAGACCCCGATCGCTTTCAAGGAAGTCATCGCTCTGGGAGAAAAGCTCGTCAAGGGACAGATCGGCGTAGCCGAGATCACCAAGGAGTTCGAGGAGGAAGAAGGTCTCGAAGCCGAAGAGAGACAGCGCCAGAGGATTCTGGGGTTGATCGAACAGATTCAGGTCAAAAACGAGCAATTCCTTGAACTGCGCCAGGAACTGACCACTGCGGGCCCGACCGAAAAGGACGATCTGGAAACCCGCAGCAAGGAACTCAAGGCCCAGATCGGCGATCTGATGCGGGAGATCCGGCTCAAGGATTTCCAGGTCGACAAGATTGTCGATCGTCTCAAGGAACTCGCCCGACAGGTGAAAAAGGGGATGGCCGAGGTGGATGCCTGCGAAAAGGAACTGTCCCAACCCCACAAGGAGATCAAGCGGCTGTTGCGCAGGATGCGCAAGAGCGACGAGGACGCCCATCAGATCAGCCAGGAACTCAACGTGCCGGTCGACACCCTGCTGGTGGTGGAGAAACGTTTGAAGAGCGCCCAGCGCAAATTCAAGCGGGTCGAGGAGGAATCGGGGTTTGCCCCCGAGGAATTGCTGGAATCCCTCAAGGAAGTGCAGAAGGGGGAATGGCGGGCCAAAGCGGCCAAATCCGAGCTGGTAGAGGCCAACCTGCGCCTGGTGGTCTCCATCGCCAAGAAATACACAAACCGCGGCCTGCAGTTTCTCGACCTGATCCAGGAAGGGAACATCGGTCTGATGAAGGCGGTGGACAAATTCGAATACCAGCGCGGCTACAAGTTTTCCACCTACGCCACCTGGTGGATTCGTCAGGCGATCACCCGCGCGATTGCCGATCAGGCCCGCACCATCCGCATTCCGGTGCACATGATCGAAACCATCAACAAGCTCATCCGTACCAGCCGGCAGCTGGTGCAGGAGATCGGCCGCGAGCCGACCCCTGAGGAGATCGCCGAGCGGATGGAACTGCCCCTGGAGAAGGTGCGCCGGGTGCTGAAAATTGCCAAGGAACCGATCAGCCTGGAGACGCCGATCGGCGAAGAGGAAGATTCCTCCCTGGGCGATTTCATCGAGGACAAGGGAGTCGTTTCGCCCCTGGAGGCGGTCATCAAGGGCAATCTGTCCGATCAGACCTCCCGGGTGCTGGCGACCCTGACTCCGCGCGAGGAAAAGGTTCTGCGCATGCGGTTCGGCATCGGCGAAAAATCCGACCATACCCTCGAGGAGGTCGGTCAGGATTTCGCCGTCACCCGCGAACGTATCCGCCAGATCGAAGCGAAGGCCCTGCGCAAGTTGCGGCATCCCAGCCGCGCCAAGCGTCTTAAGAGCTTTGTCGAGACCTGACGAGTTCGAGGATGAAAATCCTTGACAGTGTTTGGCCGACAACATACACTGAAAAGCTGATTTTCGGGCCTATAGCTCAGCTGGCAGAGCCACCGGCTCATAACCGGTCGGTCCCAGGTTCGAATCCTGGTGGGCCCACCACATGGGCGTGAGATGAGTCGAACACTCATATCGACATAACGACAATCAGAGCAGTGCCGGGAGTGCAACGACCCAGTTGCACTCTTCTTTTTTTCGTTCAGGTAAGGCGAAGGAAACAGAACTCTTCGGAATGAAGGAAAAGATTTCTCGCATACAGGATCTCGTCGGGCTGCTTCATGCTCTCTATCCTCCGGCTCTTGCAGAGAGTTGGGACAATGTCGGGCTTCAGGTCGGCGAGCCTCAAACCCCGGTTTCCCGAGCGCTGGTTTGTCTCGATCCCTCCGCCGGCGCTCTTGCTGAAGCGTCGAGGGCTGCTGCCCAGGCTCTGGTGTGCCATCATCCCCTGATCTACACCCCCCTGCGGAGTCTTGTGCCGGTCGATGAAACCGGCCGTTTGTTGTTTCAGGCGGTTCGGGACGGGATTGCCATTCTGGCTGCGCACACAAACCTCGACCGTGCCCGCGATGGACTCAACGACTGGCTGGCCGAAGCGCTCGGTGTGGAGGAAGCCGTTCCGCTCCAGACTGGTGCAGACGATTTGCTCAAGCTGGTGGTCTATGTCCCTGCCGGTTACGAAAAGCGTGTGGCCGACGCCCTGTTTCAGGCTGGTGCAGGCCATATCGGCAATTACGACTGCTGCTCTTTTCGCAGTGAAGGAACGGGCACATTCCGACCAGGTTCCGGCAGCGACCCCTTTTCAGGATCTGTCGGGGAGCAGAACAGCGTCCGGGAGCTGAGAATGGAAACCATCCTCCCCAAGGAACGGATGCGTCGGGTTGTCGACCGGATGGTCAAGGCCCACCCCTATGAGGAAGTGGCCTACGATCTGATCCCCTTGGTCAACCGCCGGACGGAAATCGGCCTCGGCCGCATCGGCATACTGCCTCGACCGACCACCCTGGCCTCCTTTGCAGAAGGGGTCAAGCAGGCCTTGAGCTGTCCGGCGTTGCGACTGGTGGGTGCGCCGGACAGAAAAGTCCAGAAGGTCGCACTTTGCGGCGGCAGCGGCTCCTCACTGCTGGCTGAGGCTGTGCGCCAGGGAGCCGACGTACTGGTCACGGGTGACGTCAAATACCATGATGCCCGGAATGCGGAAAACCAGAATCTCGCCCTCATCGATGCCGGTCATTTTGCCAGTGAGCAGCTGATGGTCGGCAGGTTGGCCGAGGTTCTTCGCAGAAAGGCCGCCGAGCGGGGTATGCACATCGAATTTTTGGAGTACAAGGGGGAGGAAGATCCTTTTACAGTGATCTGAATCCCTTTTTTTTCGGGTAAAACGCTCGAAAAACCGCAAATGAGAGAATGATTGGAGGCAATTACGTGGAAGAACAGATGCAACTTCTCAAGAACCTGCAGGGCCTCGACCGGGAGCTGGGTCGCCTTCGCGAAAATCGGCAGAAGCTCGAAAAGGAGCAACTCGAAATTGGTGCCGACCTGGAGCGGATTCAGACCATGATCGACAGTCTCACCGCCGATATCGAGTTGATCGAAGCGCAGCGCGAAGAACTTCGCAAGTCTCTGAATCTGGAAAAGGCCAATGTGGAAAAAGCCGAGGGCAGGCTCCCTGAGATCAAGACCCAGAAGGAATATCTGGCGGTGCTCAAGGAGATTGATGCCGCCAAGAAGGTGAACAAGGATCTCTCCGACCGGATCCAGGAAAAGGAAAAGGAGATCGGCGCTCTCGAGCAGGAAAGGAAAGAAAAGCAGGAGTCGCTGGACGCCTTGAAGGAGCAGGTCAGGGAGCGCTGCGAAGAAATTCGCCAATCGCTCCAGGATTCCGAACAGGTTCTGGCCGAAAAGAACAGTCAGCGCGATACCCATCTCGAGCCGCTGCCGGTGCCCCTGCGCAAACGCTACCAACTGCTGATGGAGCGCCGGGCCGGTATTGCGGTTGTGGAAGCCAGGAACGGTACCTGTCTCGGTTGCAACATGCATCTGCCGCCCCAGTTGTTCAACAGCTTGTTTCGGTCCCAGGAGATCCAGTGCTGCCCGCACTGCAATCGCCTGCTGTATGTGGAAAAGGAAGACTGATTCAGGCCGATCTTCATTGGAATGGCCGGAGAAGGACAGATGATCGCCGCCTGCCCAGGCAGGGGGAGGAAAGTCCGGGCTCCGCAGGGCTGGATGGTTCCTAACGGGAACCGGGGGTAACCCCAGGGAAAGTGCCACAGAAAGCAAACCGCTCCGCCTTCGCCGAAGCTCGACGGAGCAGGCCGCCTTCCAGAAAGGTGGTTTGCGTCGAAGTTCGGAGGCGAAAACGGAGTAAGGGTGAAAGGGTGAGGTAAGAGCTCACCAGGTCCGGTGGTGACACCGGATGCTCGGTAAACCCCATCCGGAGCAAGGCCAAATAGGGGAGCGTTTGAGGGCGGCCCGTCCGAAGCTCCCGGGTTGGCTGCTTGAGGCCGCCGGCGACGGCGGTCCTAGAGGAATGATCATCGCCCCGGCAAGGGTAACCGACCCGGGGAACAGAACCCGGCTTACGGACTTCTCCGGCCATTCATTTTTCGGGTAGGAATCCGCCCGCTTTTCAATCCCGAAACATCTTTGGATGCTTTTTTCAGAAATCGGCGCTTCCAGGGCGCCGTTTCCATAGACGAACTATGGTCAGTGACCTTCAACGCAATCAACGGCTCTGGGAGCGCTCCCTTGCCGCCGTAAGTCAGGAATTGGAAACCCTCGATCGGGAAGACAGAAAGTGGATCGTCGACAGGATCAATGAAATTGCGGTGATGCAGGGGCAGATCGACGAGCTGTTTCGCCTTGCCGATGGGCCCAAAGCCTGCCGACACTGCTCGGGGGCCTGCTGCGACAGCGGAAAAAACCATTTTACCCTGGCCAATCTGCTGGCTTTTCTTGTTGCGGGAGAACCCCCTCCAAAACCGGATTTTTCGCTGCCCTGCCCCTTCCTTGGTGCAACGGGCTGCCGTATCGAACCCTGTCGACGGCCCTTTAATTGCATCACCTTTGCCTGTGAGCCGGTCCTGAATTTCCTTGGCGGAAAAGACCGGGAAAACTATTTTGCGCTGGAGAAGGCCCTGCACCGGCTTTATCGGGCATTTGACCGCCGCTTTGCCGGTAGCAGCCTCTGCGGTCTATTCATCCGCGCCGAAGGCCTTTCCGGCCGACCGTTTCTCGGGACACCGGCCTGACTGAAGTCAAAGGGGAAAATTTGCATGGATATTCATTTTGCCCGCGTCAACAATCACCTTGACGAATTGATCGACGATCTGTTGCGCGCCACTGAGGTCAATCATCCCGAGCTGGTCCGGGAGATGATCATCAGCGCACTCAAGGCCGGCAGGGAGACGGATTACCTGGCGGACCTCAAGCTGATGCGCACCACCATGAAGGAGATGCGCTACACCAACAAGCTGTTCGGACCCTACCGCCGCCGCAAGAAGGTGACGATCTTCGGTTCGGCCCGGACCCTGCCGGAGGAGCCGATCTATGCAAAATGTGTCGATTTCAGCCGGATGCTGGTGGAGCGGGGGTATATGGTCATCACCGGCGGCGGGCCCGGCATCATGCAGGCCGGCAATGAGGGCGCCGGCGCCGAAAACTCCTTCGCGGTGAATATCCGGCTGCCTTTCGAGCAGGAGACCAATCCGGTCATGTCCGAAAGCGAAAATGTCATTACCTACAAATATTTTTTCAATCGCAAGGTCGCCTTTCTGAAGGAGGCGGCGGCGGTCGCTCTGTTCCCCGGCGGGTTCGGAACCCTGGATGAGGCGATGGAGACCCTGACTCTGATCCAGACCGGGAAGAACCCCCCGATACCGCTGGTGCTGATCGATGAGGAAGACGGCGACTACTGGGAAAAGTGGCTGAAATTCGTCAAGGATCCCCTGTTCAAGCGCGGCCTTATCTCCGGCGAGGACTTCAGTCTCTTCTCGATTACCCGGGATCCGGTGGAGGCGGTGCGCATCATCGACGATTTCTACCGGGTGTACCACTCCATGCGTTTTGTCGGCAAAACCCTGGTGATTCGCCTTTACAAGCCCCTGAACCCGGAACAGTTGGAAATGCTGGAGGGCGAATTCCCGGAAATCAAGGAACCGGGAAGTCATTTGCAGATCACCGGCCCGCTCCCGGCCGAAAAGGACCAGCCCGATCTGCTCCCCCTGCCGCGGCTGACCTTTGAATTCGATCGCCGCAGCTACGGCCTGCTCAAGGCCTTTATCCGGCGGATCAATTCCTTTTAGACGGCCACCGATCCCGATCACCAGAAGTGAAAAAGCCGGGGAGACCTCCCCGGCTTTTTCACTTATGCTATACGCTCATCCAGGATCAACAGACCCCGATTTCCGTTTTTTTGATGGTCGACATCTTTTTCAGATGGCTGATGCCGTGCTGGCAGGCGTCAAAGGCATCGACGCTGTTGGGGGAAGAGGTTGCCACCAGGGAGATGATTTCGCCGGACTTGAGGCAGCCCACCCGTCTGATCAGCAGCACGTCTTCCAGCTCCCACTGTTGCAGCAGATGTTCGGCAATGGTCTGCATCTCCGTTTCCATGTCCCCGTTGCGGCGGTATTCGACGCCTTGGGTGGCTGCCTGGTTGTGGGGCGTTTCCTTGACCACGGCAAAGTGCAAAAGTACCGAACCCGCGGTGTTCCTTGCGAGCAGATCGTAAATCTTCCCGGGTTGAATCGCTTCCTCGACGACAAGAACCATCTGGCTTCCTTTCAGAAATGAAAACGGGTTTTGAAGCGGGCCGAAATGAAGGCTCATATTATCCACAGGGGACCGGGTGTTGCAACCACGAATCCGACCGACCGGCAATAAGCAGGTCGAGCATAAGGTTTTACACGGCCGCCTTCAGCGGATAGCTGGCCAGAAAGGTGGTGCCTTCCTCCGCGCGGCTGATAAAAGAAACCTCGCCGCCTAGACGGGAGCTCAACAGGCGCAAACTGTAGGTGCCGAGACCTCGACCTTCGCCCTTGGTGGAAAAGGATCGTTGAAAAATCTGCAGCTGGACCTCGGGGGGAATGACTCCGGGGTTGTTCACCCTGAATTCCAATCGCCCGTCCACGACGCGGTATCCGGTTGTGACCGTCTCTCCAGGACAGCAGGCTTCAAGGGCGTTTTTCAGCATGTTGCCCAGGACCCGCCCGAGCAGGGTCCGGTCACTGAAGAGAGTCAACTCGGGGGTGGGTCGGATGATGGACACTATGCGTCCTTCGGCAATGGGGTGGCGGCGGTAGATTTCCACCGTCTGGTGCAGAAACTGGTCGATGCGAATCGGTTCCGGCCGAAGCTGCAGTTCATTGTTTTCTGCGGCCGACAGGATGCGCTGGGTCTCGATTTCATCGATGGTCTGTTCGGCCGCGACTTTTATCAGGCCGTAGATCGCTTCCCTGTCCTCCGACCTGTAGGACTGCAAAAGTTCGGCAAAGCCGCGGATGCTGCCGACCACGTTGAGGATATCGTGAAAAAACAGTCGCTCCAGAACCCGCCGCCGCTTCTGGTGGCTGATGTCGCTGATGGCCAGCACCGTGAAGGTCTCGCCCGAGTGGATCAACGGCGTGGCCCAGACCTGCAGATCGAGGCACTCCTGCTGCCCGTTCACCATGCGGGTTACCCGGCACTCTCGAACTTCCTGCCGACCCTGCAGCCCGCCCAGAACGGCCAGCACCGCCCCGCAGGTGCTGCACGCTTCGGCAGTGCCGCAGCCGCCCGGGGCCGCGGCAGCATGCAGGCAGTTCAGGGCTTCTCCCGGGCGCAGGCCGTGCACCAGGTTTTTGTCCCCGGAGGCGATAAGGTCCACCAGGGTCTGGTTGGCGTAGACGATCTGGCGATGGCGGTTCAGAATCATCAACAGGGAGGGAACGGCGTCGAGCAGCTTCCGGGTCAGGGATGCATCGGCGAAAAATTCGATCTGTTGCCTCAGTGTTTCGAAGGGAACACGATCGGCAGGGGCAAAAAAGGTTAAAGGTTCCGATGTCGGCATGGCTACGGTGTCCTTTTTTTCGATATGATTCCGGCGACTATTCCGTAGCCGAAGACAGGGGATGAAGGATGGTGAACAGCGTCCCTTTGCCGATGCTGCTGGTGAAGGAGACCTGAATTCCCATGTGATTGCCGAGCAGCCGCAGACTGTAGGTGCCGAGGCCGCGCCCGGGGCCTTTGGTGGAAAACGAGCGCTGAAAGATTCGCAACTGGACCGGATGCGGGATGTGACCGGGATTGTGAATGTTGAAGCGCACCTGATCACCGACAATGTCGCTGCCGACGGTGACGGTTTCTCCCGGGGAACAGGCCTCAAGAGCGTTTTTGATGGCGTTCCCCAGCACCCGGCGCAGAAGGGTTCTGTCGCTGACCAGGATCAGTTCCGGGCTGCGGTCGTCCAGGTGCAGATGTTTCCCCCGGGCCGCCTCGTGCTGACGATAGAAGCCGACGGTCGTTTCCAGAAAATCCCCCAGGATCAGCGGTTCCGACCGCACCTGGAGTTCCTGGTTCTCTGCTTCCGACAGCAGCCGCTGGGTCTCGATCTCCTCGATGGTCTGGTCGGCAGCGGCCCTGATCAGGGCATAGATCTCCTCCGGATTGGGCGGATCGTGTTGCAGGAGATATTCAGCAAAGCCGCGGATACCGCCGGCGACATTCAGGATGTCGTGAAAAAAAATTCGTTCCAGGACCCGGCGCCTTTTTTCATGGCTGATGTCGGTAACGGCGAAAATGACGAAAGTTTCTCCATCGATGGTGAGAGGAGACGTGTTCACCCGCAGTTCGAGGGACTCGGGCAGAATTTCTTCGCGACTTCGGGAAACGCAGCACTCGCTTTCGTTCTGTCGGCCGCCAAGGCTGCAGAGAGTGGCCAGGATCGCTCCGCAGCTTTTGCAGGCCTCTGAGGTTCCGCAGCCTCCGGGCGTGTTGACAGACTGGTGGCAGTCGAGCACTTCTCCCGGACGACGGCCGTAGACCTCGCTTGCATCGGCGGCCGCCATATCCAGCAGACCTTTGTTTGCATAGACGATCTGCTGATGGGTATTGAGAACCATTAACGGGGTCGGGACGGCGTCGAGCAGGGTGCGATTCAGGGCGCCATCGGCAAACAGTGCAATCTGCCGTTTCAGATCCCAGGCTGTTGCCCGCTGATAGGAACAGGGGTTTTTGTCAAAACTTTGAGGGTCGGGCATTGTGCAATGATCCGTAATCTGCTTTTCTATCTTAAATACTGTAGTTGGGCTCCCGATGTCAACGCTGGGGGAAAGAGATGTTTTTCTCTCGGGTGTGAGGCCGGACTGCCGATGTTTCTTGCCGGGAGGGCAGGATCAGGCATATAATCGGGGACAAACAAATAAATCCGAATCTTGACGAGGCGTTACATGGAAGACTATCCAGACGGTTTTGACGAGAACGAAGAGGAACAGGATTCCGAGGACGAGGAAAGTTTTGCCGAAATGCTCGAGCAGAGCATGGTCGAGACCAGGGAACTGAAGCCCGGCCAGAAAGTCCGGGCGACAGTCCTGCAGATCGGCAAGGAATGGGTTTTTCTCGATGTCGGCCAGAAAGGCGAGGGGGTGCTGGAGGTCAGGGAGCTCCAGGACGAATCGGGCGCTCTGACCGCAGCCGTCGGGGACAAGGTGGATGTCTATTTCCTGTCCCGGACTGGAGGGGAACTGCGCTTTACCACCCGTCTCGGGGCCGGGGCGGCGGGAGCGGCTCAGATCGAGGAGGCCTGGCGCAGCGGCATACCCGTGGAAGGTCGTCTGGAAAAAGAGGTCAAGGGGGGATTCGAGGTGCGGCTTCCCGGAGGCATGCGCGCCTTTTGCCCGTTCTCCCAGCTGGGTTTGCGCCGGGAAGACTATCCCGAGTCCATTGCCGGGCAGAGCCGGTCCTTCAAGGTAATTCAGTTCGGCGAGCAGGGGCGCAATGTTGTCGTATCCCACCGGGTGATTCTCGAGGAAGAGCGCGCCCGGCAGCGGGACGCCCTGAAGGAGACCCTGAAGGAAGGGATGGTGGTCAAGGGTACCGTGACCTCCCTGAGGGATTTCGGGGCCTTCGTCGATATCGGCGGAATCGAAGGGCTGCTGCCCATTTCCGAGATCAGTTACGGGCGGGTCGAAAATCTCGGTGAAGTGCTACGGGTCGGGCAGGAACTGGAACTGGCGGTCAAGAAGCTCGACTGGGACGCCAACCGCTTCTCTTTCAGCCTGCGCGATACCCTGGCCGATCCCTGGAAAAAGGTCGGTTCCGTCTATGTCGAAGGCGCTGTTTATCACGGCAGGGTGGCACGTCTGGCACCTTTCGGAGCCTTTGTCACCCTGGAGGAAGGGATCGACGGTTTGGTGCACATCTCCAAGCTGGGAGCGGGACGACGCCTCAAGCATGCTTCCGAGGCTCTGCAGGCGGGTCAGGCGTTAGACGTGAAGGTGGAAAAGATAGAACAGGAGCAACGGCGCATTTCCCTCATACCGGTCGGAGGAACGGAAGAAGCCGAGCCGGCCGAGGAAAAGCCGACATCCTTTGTGGAAAAGCCCGCCTCCGAATCGATGGGCACTCTCGGCGATGTTTTGAAAAAGAAGCTAGATAAGAAGAAGTAAGCGGATTGCATCAACACGGCCCCCTGGCATAAACGGGGGCCGTTGTTGATGCAATTTGATCCCTTACAGAATTTCCACCAGTTCGATCTCGTAATGCAGGTCCTCGCCGGCCAGGGGATGGTTGGCATCGAAAGTCACCTCATTATCGTTGACCTCTATCACCATAGCCACCATGTTTTCCCCCTCCTCATCGGTGAGTTCGACCTCCTGGCCGACTTCCGGAAGAGATTCCGCGGGCAACTGATCCCGTCCGACGCTGAAAACGTTTTCATCATCATAGGGACCGAAGGCATTTTCGACCGGAATGGTGATCGTTTTTTTTTCTCCTGGGGACATTCCGATCAGGGCCTCCTCGATTTCGTCGAAAATCTCTTCGTCGCCAATGACCAATTCGTAGGGACCCGACTCTTCCTCGGTTTCGGGATCAATGGCGGTCGAATCGAAAACCGTACCATCCTGCAGGGTGCCGGTAAGATGGACCCTTACCCGATCGCCTTGTTTTGCCTGTGCCATGAGATTTATCCTTTTTAGGTTGGAGTTTCGTTCAACTGCTCAGGTTGTCGTTCTTTATTAAATCGGGTCTGTCGGCGACATAGCTGAATCGCGGCCGTTCCTGCCCCTCTTTTCCCACGGTGTCGAAGAACATCTTCGCCGGCCTGATCCAGGTTCCCTTGTCCCCATTAAGGGGCCGGTAAACCACGAACCATTCTTCCGTTTCACTGTGCCGGGCCAGATCGATGACTTCGTAGTAGCTGCCTTTGAAGTGGCGGTAAACGCCTTTTTTAATATCCATCGCTCATCACTTATTCAATGAGTGTAACAGGTTGCAAAATGTTTTCCTGAGAAGCGAAAAAGGGACCGCCGGCGCGATCCCTCTTTCGCCAAGCGGCTCCGGATAGTTTAATCCAGCAGGTCGACGATTTTCGGTGCCATGCCGGTGTAGCTTGCCGGAGTCAGGGCGAGCAGCCGGTCCTTGTCCTCGCGGGACAGGTCGAGGGACTCGACGAAGGCGCGGATCGTCTCCCGGTCGATGGCCTGGCCCCGGGTCAGGTCCTTGAGCTTTTCGTAAGGCTTTTCGATGCCGGCCTTGCGCATCACCGTCTGGATCGGTTCGGCCAGCACCTCCCAGGCATTGTCCAGATCGGCGGCCAGTTTTCCTTCGTTCAGCTTCAGCTTGCCAAGGCCTTTGAGGGTCGCGCGGTAGGCGATCATGCTGTAACCAAAGCCGACCCCCATGTTGCGCAGCACAGTCGAGTCGGTCAGGTCCCGCTGTAAACGGGAAATCGGCAGCTTGGCCGACAGGTGGCCGAAGATGGCGTTGGCCAGTCCGCAGTTGCCTTCCGAGTTTTCGAAGTCGATGGGATTGACCTTGTGCGGCATGGTCGAGGAGCCAACCTCGCCGGCCACGGTCTTCTGGCCGAAGTAGGCCATGGAGATGTAGGTCCAGATGTCCCGGTCGAGGTCGATGAGTATGGTGTTCCAGCGCGCGATGGCGTCGAACAGTTCGGCCATGTAGTCGTGGGGTTCGATCTGGGTGGTGAAAAGATTCTGCTTCAGCCCCAGTTCCTTCTCGATCACTCCCTTGGCCAGCCGCGGCCAGTCCACTTCCGGATAGGCCGACAGATGGGCGTTGAAATTGCCCACCGCGCCGTTCAGTTTGCCGAGGATTTCCACCTGGGCAATATTGCGGCTCTGCTTCTGCAACCGCGCGGAAAAAACCGCCAGTTCCTTGCCAAGGGTGGTCGGCGAAGCGGTCTGGCCGTGGGTGCGGGCCAGCATCGGTACGTCCCTGAAATCCTCCGCCAGCTTTTTGAGATGATCGACGATCTCCTGCTGCAGCGGCGTCAGCGCCGCCAGGCCGTCCTTGAGCATCAGCGCGTGAGAGAGGTTGTTGATGTCCTCAGAGGTGCAGGCGAAGTGCAGAAACTCCGAAATTTCCTCCAGCGAGGTGCCGGCGATCTTCTCCTTGAGGTAGTATTCCACCGCCTTCACGTCATGGTTGGTCACCGCCTCGATCTTCTTGACCTTCTCCGCTTCTTCGGGAGTGAAATCGGCAACGATGGCACGCAGAACCTTCTCCTCCTCCTCCGTCACCGCCCGGCACTCGGAAATTCCGGGCTCGGCACTCAGCGCCAGAAGCCACAGCACCTCGACCTTCACCCGGTTGCGCAGCAGGGCGTACTCGGAAAAGCATTCGACCAGTTCCGTCACCTTCGATGCATAACGCCCGTCCAGCGGGCTGACAGCCGTAATCATGGCAATCTCCTTCCGGTTTTGAACAAACCGTCACTATAGACGGAGCCGTGCATTTCTGCAATGTTTTCCTGGTTTTTTTGGAGAAACAGGACACGGTTCTTCCATGCATGTTTGTCCTGAAATTCGGAACCCTACCTGCTTTTGGGCCTGCGAGGTCCTGGCGCGGAATGACGTCCCAGCTTTTCGTCCAGATCGTCGATCCAGCCGGCCTTGGCGTCGGGGAAGGCGTCCGCGTAGGGGACGTAGGGTTTGATATCCAGCACAGGGGTGCCATCCAGGAGGTCCACGCCGCGAAGGTGCAGCGTCCTGCCTTCGATTTTGGCCAATTCCACCGCCGAAAGGCCGATGGAGTTGGGACGATGAGGGGAGCGGGTGGCCAGAACGCCCCGCTTCGGTCCACCCCGGGGCGGCTTGACGCTGCTTCTCCAGCCTTCACTCCGATGAAAGGCGAAGATGAGCCAAAGCCGCTCGAAACCGCCCAGATCCTGAAGGACTTTCTCGTCCAGCCAATCCTGAAGCTCAAGAGTGGCCAGCGCGAACTCTCCGGTTTCCGTGCCTTCCGCCACTGTGCTTTGATGGGGTGCATCGATACGCCGGGTATAGGGGGAGCGCAGGATGCCGATGGGGCGATAGGTGAAACAGCATTCTTGGGTCATGTCATGACATTCAACGGCAAACAGGCCACGGCTCGATCGTTGTCGTGCCGTTTGAAAATGAGCGGGTACCGCCTGCTCGAGCAGTCCCGGGAATGGCGGAGATGCTAGCGCAAGCGAAGGGTGGTGGCAATGAAAAATATGGAAAAGGTTCCCGTTGTTTAGGTGGCGGTTTCCTGCGGCGTTTTCTTGGTTCATCGATTCCAACAGGATATTTGTTTGATGTTGATTTATCTAATTAGGGAAAGGTAAAGTATGAAACATTTCGAGCTGAACAATAGGGGGAGTCTTGCAAAGAGTTCTTACATTTTTCGCACTTGTTCTTTTCGCACTTTCCGGCTGCGGGACCTCGTCCGCGGATCAGCTTCGGGATGGCGATATCATCTTCCACACGTCCCGCTCGTCCCAAAGTGCTGTCATTCAAGAGGCCACCCACTCCAGGTATAGCCATATGGGGATTATTTTTCACCGCAACGGCGAGCCGTACGTGTTTGAGGCTGTCCAGACCGTCCGTTACACTCCGCTGAAGCAATGGATTGCGCGAGGCCAGGATGGCCACTATGTCGTGAAGGGACTGCGCGAGGCCAGGCGCATATTGACTCCCGATGCAATCTCAAAGCTTCGCCAGGCCGCAGACAAGTTCCAGGGGAAATCCTACGACCTCACCTTCGAGTGGTCCGACGATCGTATCTACTGCTCGGAACTCGTCTGGAAAATATATGACCGCGGCGTTGGCGTCCGCATCGGCAACTTGCAGAAGCTCCGGGATTTTGATCTGACCGACGTCGCCGTAAAGGCGAAGATGAAAGAGCGATATGGAAATCACGTTCCCATGGAAGAGACGGTCATATCCCCGGGGGAGATGTTTTCCTCCCAACTTTTGACGATAGCTGCAAAACATTGAAAGGGACCAGGGACGTTTCTGGCAGAGAGCAGGTTCAATATCAAAGGGGGAGGCACCATGATAGGAGCCATTATCGCAAAGAAAAAAGTTAGAGCGGGCCTGGAAGCGCTGAACCGGCGCGATGTTTCCACGTTTTTATCGTCCTGGGCGGACAATGCTGTCTGGCATTATCCGGGCGATTTGCCGGTCGGCGGCAGATTCGTCGGCAAGCAGGCCATCAGGGGCTGGTTCGAGAACCTGATGCGGCAGATGCCCCAGTTGAAGTTTACCGTACACAGCGTCAGCGTTTCGAACGTGTTCGATCTGATCGGCAACAATGTGGCAGCAGCTCACTGGGAGGTGGATTTCACCAACAGGGACGGCCATCGTTTGCAATACAAAGGGGTGGCGGTCCTCACGATTAAAGGTGGAAAGGTCGTCGAGGGAGCGGATTTCCTGTTCGCCATGAACGAGCAGATCGGGCGCCTGTGGGGCGATTCGAAGCCTACGCCGTAATATGAGACCGGGCGGTTTTTGTTCGAGGCCAAGGGGAAATCGAATTGAATGTCTTCCCGGTTCGCATCGAAAAGGAGTCATTGCGGATGCAAGCAGCACAAGGGATTATCGGAGGGTTGTATATTCTGGCCAGTATCGTTCTCATCATCCTGGCCGCAACTCGCAGAAATTTCCCCGGCAAGACCTGGTTTATCGCCTTTCTGGCAGTGGGTCTTGCCACTCGCCTGGCCTGGCAGATTCCGGCCCTGATTCTGAGGTTCGACCTGAGCCTCGACATACGGCGGTTCTATGAAGGCTGGGGAGTCGCGATGAACCTTGTCGGTCTCGGCGGCTTTTGCCTTCTGATTCCGTTCTTTTTTGCCGTAGCAACCCCATCACAATTGCCTGCCGCCTGTACCGCGACCGATGTGACGCATCAAACTCCTCTCGCCGGAGACACGGAAAATCCCCTTTTTGGAATCGGCGGCTGGTTGAAGTTTTTCGTGGTCGTCAATATGTACATCGCCCCCGTACTGTTCGGACTTCAGCAGATTTTCGCGTTCGTCGGCTTCGGCATGCTGGCCGGGGACTATCCGGGCCTCGTTGTTGTCGGTTTGATTGAAACGGCTGTCGGGATCTTTTTCGTCGTCAAGTGGATTATGATTGCGCGCCGTCTCCGCGATATGGTGCCCGGCGTGGTCCAGGAAGCCAAGAGATGGCTGCTGATTACGCTGACGTGGAATGTTCTCAGCACGCCACTCGTCTTCCTGTCGGGGGTGGATGCCGAAGCGGTGATGGTTGGGGCTATGAAGGGGCTAATCACCGGAGTCATCAGTTTTGCGATCTGGTACTCGTATTTCAACGTCTCGAAGCGGGTCAAGGTAACCTACGGGGTTTATAATATCACCCAAACAATTGGAGCCTCCATGAAACATTCAATTCTTTGTATCTTGATTTTCTCCCTTTTCCTGTGCTCACCCCTTGCCTTGGCGCAGAATTCCGAAAAGGAAACGGCTGCCATCGCCGCAGCAGAAGAATGGCTCGCTATTGTCGACTCGGGCCATTACGGACAAAGCTGGAAGCAGGCGGCCGATTACCTGAAAAGTTCCGTAACCAAGGAAAAGTTTCGGGACAGCCTGAAGGCAGTCAGGACGCCGCTGGGCGGAGTCAGATCCCGAAAGATCCAGAGCGCCGTACCCATGACCTCTTTGCCCGGCGCCCCCGACGGTAACTATGTCGTCATCCAATTCGAAACATCCTTCGAAAACAAGACATCGGCCGTTGAAACCGTAACCCCCATGCTGGAGAAAAATGGCCGCTGGCGGGTATCAGGTTACTACATCAGGTAGAACTGTTGTCTGGAGGACGGTTCTATGAAAACTACCATGCGGATTACGGTTTCAATCATGGCACTCACTTGTCTTTTAGGGTTGCGCCGGTAAGGAAGGATCATGCTTGGCCATCGGATGTTGAAAACACCGGGGGGAGAGCTGGCTCACGCCGACTTCTGCAGGGAGTTCTCGACGTACAATACCAGGTCCTCGATGGTGACCACTGTCAGGTAGTGCTTTTCGGCAAAGGCCACGATCTCCGGCAGACGAGCCATGGTGCCGTCCTCTTTGGTGAGTTCGCAGAGTACGCCGGCGGGTTTGTGCCCGGCCAGACGCATCAGATCGACAGTGCCCTCGGTGTGTCCCCGCCGGGACAGAACGCCGCCGGGATGGGCCCGCAAGGGGAAGACGTGGCCCGGGCGGGCCAGGTCTTCGGGGCGGCAGTCGTCGGCAATGGCGGTGCGGATTGTTGTGACCCGGTCAGCCGCCGAGACCCCGGTGGTGACTCCCTGACGGGCTTCGATGGAGATTGTGAAGGCAGTGCGATTGGCGCTGGTGTTGTCGCCGACCATCTGCGGCAGGTCGAGCTGCCTGAGTTTATCTTCGGTCAGGCAGAGGCAGACGATGCCGCTGCATTCGCGGATCAGCATGGCCATCTGAGGCGCCGTTATGGTTTCCGCGGGAAAGATCAGATCACCTTCGTTCTCCCGGTTTGCATCGTCAACCAGCAAAATGCCGCGCCCCTGGCGCAGTCGTTCCACGGCCTTGTGTACGCGTTCGAGAGGGGTTCCAAAATGGTCGAGCAGTGAGCAGGGCATGAAGACACTCCTTGAAATGAAGATGGACAACCATCTCAAGGCGTGAAGGGGAGGTCGCTCGCGCGAGGGTTCGGGCAAAGGAGCCCAAAAAATTGCGATTCTCTCCCGTCCGGACTGTAACCGTCGGCCCCGGATTCCAACCGGTGTCAGCTGACCCTGCCCATGGGACAGGCGCTCGCGGGCTTGTTTGCCTGACATTAGCCTGACAACATCACCGCCGGTGGGGACTTTCACCCCGCCCTGAGAATTCCTGAATACGATAGCCCCGATTCCTTCGGGAGTCAATGGTTTCCGCGATCTGTTCGGGTGCACTCTCTTAGGCGGCTGTTTCTCTCAACGGGGAAATTCCCCTATCGATGGATACCGTTCTGAAGAGCCATATCCCCACGGAAAAGGAGGAGACGCATGAAAAAGGATGAAAAACTGCAGAATGCCGCACGCAGGAGACTTCTGATCCAAACTCCCTTCGCATTTCTGGGACTGATTGCCTGTCTGCAGGGCAGAGCTCGGGGCTCCATGCTGCAAACCGGGAATTATCGGCGGAAAATCGATGCTGATGCCTGTTTCGGATGCGGCGCCTGCGCGGACGTCTGTCCGACGAATGCCATTCAAAGCAGTAACGGGATTTACTCCATCAACCCCAACCTCTGTATCGGTTGCGGCGCCTGCGATCCGGAATGCCCGGTGGAGGCGATCGAGCAGGGAACCCTGATTGTCGTTCCTTCGGTCGACGACGAATGCGTCGGATGCGGCGCCTGTGCGGCCGTTTGTCCCACCGGAGCTATAAATGTTGGTACGAAGGCGGTCATCACGCCCTCGCTCTGCTCCGGCTGTCGCGACTGCGTTCCGGTCTGCCCTGTCGCCTGCATCAGTTAGGAGCGGTCGAGGTTTTCAGGGTTTGGACACTCCCGAGGGGCAGGCCGGCACTCTCTTCGGCAACATATCTGCCCTTCATGATTCGCTCGCAGCCGATGAGGCTCAAGGTAATTGTGCGATGGTCCTTATCACTCCCGCCGAACCGAATGATGCCGAAGTCATTCTGGCTTTGCAGAAACGCGCCTACCAGTCCGAGGCCCGGTTGTACAACGACTGGAATATTCCACCTCTTACCCAAACACTCCCCGCGCTGAGAGATGAAATAGAAACGGCGATCGTGCTGAAGGCCGTAAAAGGCAGGACCATTGTTGGTTCTGTTCGGGCAAGTGTGACCGAAAGGGTCTGTTCCATCGGTCGGCTCATCGTGGAGCCGGAGTTTCAGGGGCAGGGGATCGGAACCATGCTGCTCAAGGCTATCGAGGGAGCCGTACCCAAAGTCAACCGTTTCGAACTTTTCACCGGCAGCAGGAGCGAAAGGAATATCCGTCTGTACCTTCGCCACGGCTACCAGATCACAAGGCATGAGCGGCTTTCGATGCAGGTCACGTTGGTTTACATGAGCAAGTGCGCCCATAGTCGTCGGTGAAGATAAGGAGAGTCAGGTCTGCCCTAGACCTAACTGAGATCGTCAGCTTTGCGATCTGGTACTCGTACTTCAAATCAACTTACGCCATATGGAATCGGTTACGCCCATGTTGGAAACGGATGGCCGCTGGCGGGTCTCCGGCTACTACATCCGCTCGCTCCCCCTTGAAGATCCAATTGAAGTCTCTTGATTAAAATGGCTGAAAATGCTATGAGTAGAGCGGTCATGCCCGCATGTTCCTGCAATCGATAACGATGTTGCAAAACGCACATTATCCAAGTGTTCGTCTTTCCATCCTGGCCAGAGCCAGAGGGTAGGTTTTCCGGTGAAGGTCCTGTTTCTGGTCCCCCGGTTGGACAAAGCCAGTACACGCTACAGGGTATTGCAGTACCTGCCGTTTCTGGAGCAGGCGGGGATTGTCTGCGCGGTCCGGCCGCTGTCCGGAAAAACCGTTGGTTGGATCAGCCTGGGGGCCGAAATCTCCCGGGCTGATGTCGTTTTTGTCCAGAAAAAGCTGCTCAACGGCCCGGTCTGGCATTTCATCAGCGCCCTGTCCAGACGCCTGATTTTCGATTTTGACGACGCGATCATGCTGAAGGAATCGGAAACGGATTTCAGTTCCCGATGTCGGCAGTTCCGCCGTTTTGCAGGCACTGTGCGACGTGTCGATCTGGTGGTCTGCGGAAACCGCTACCTTGCGGAAAATACTGCTGCTCTGAACGGCAATCTGCAGATTCTGCCGACGGTGATTGATGAACAGCGCTACCGGCCGAGGCAGTGCAAGCCGGTCCGAAACGAGAAGGGCAATCTCGTTATCGGTTGGATGGGCAGTCGCACAAATCTACCCTATCTTCAGGAGATCGTCCCCCAGCTGCAAGCAGCCTGCCAGGCTGTTCCCGGAACCCGCTTCAAGATTGTCTCGGATGCTTTCCTCGATTTCAAAGATGTGGAGGTGATCAAAAAGCCCTGGCGTTCCGAGGAGGAAATCAGCGATCTGGAATCTTTCGACATCGGCATCATGCCCCTGCCCGATACCCCCTGGTGTCGTGGGAAATGCGGTTTCAAGCTGATCCAGTACATGGCTGTCGGAACCCCGGTGGTCTGCTCTCCGGTGGGAGTCAATGCCGAAATCGTCACCGATGGGCGAGAAGGTTTTTGGGCCCGCAGACCCGAGGAATGGGTGGAGCGTCTGGTTCGCCTGTTAAAGGACAGGGACCTGCGCCAAACAATGGGGAACCTCGGCCGTGAGACCATCGTCCGCCGGTTCTCTCTGCAAGCCAACGCCGATCGACTGATCGAACTGCTGCGAAATCTGGCGGCCGAACCTGAGGAAAGGGTCTCTCAATGAAACCGGGGGTTGCGGTGGTGATCAGCGCCTGGGAGGGACATCCAGCGCTGGTGTTGCGTCGTCTGGTCAATTCCATGAAGCGTTTCGCGCCTGGAGTCCCGTTCGATCCGGTGCTGTCGATCAATGGAGAAGGCTACGATCTGCCGGAAGATCTGGCGGCCGTTTTCCGCCATGTTTTCCGCCGGGAAAACACCGGATATAACCTCGGCGCCTGGGATCATGCCTGGCGGCATCTGGCCGGATATGATTACTACCTGTTTTTGCAGGATGAATGTTTCATCCGCCGTGGAAACTGGGTCCGCCTGTTTTTACAGCGATTTGCCGGTGACCGTGACTGCGGGCTGATTGGGGAAAATCTGAACCCCGGCTGGAACCATTCATGGCAGGATCTGATTGAAAGCGAGTCCTTCAGCGAGAAAAAACGTCAACGGGCAATGCTCTATCGTCAACTGCTGCAACAATGGGGAATTCCTGCCGGTCAAACCGCAGCCCATCTGACTTCTGTAGTGCAGTTTACCGCCCGCCGGATTCTTGAAGAGGTAGACGGTTATCCGATCCGGAATGAACATGGAGAGGCCGTCGCCGCCGAAATCGGCTTTTCCCGCAAGATTGCCGCGGCCGGCTATTCCCTGCATCAACTCGGCAGGTGGCGCCATCAGACAATAGGCCATCCGCAGTGGCCGACGGAAGCCCTGTGGCGGAAGTTCCGGGAATCTTTGCGGCCAACGGCCCACAGGGGGAGGTCATGACGGTTTCACCTCCCCGTGTCAGCATCTGTATTCCGACGTATAATAGCGCCGCCTTCCTGGAGGAAGCTTTGGAGTCGGTATGGGCCCAGGACTTTCGGGATTATGAAGTGGTCATGGTCGATGACGGATCGAGCGACGATACAGTGCGGATTTCCGCCGCCTTTGCCGCCCGGGACCCCCGCATACGCTGTTTCGTCAATCCCTACAACCTGGGCATCTCAACCAATTGCAACCGCTGCATGGAACTGGCCCGGGGAAGCTATATCAAATTTCTGTTCGCTGACGACGTCCTGCTCGCCCCCGATGCCCTGGCCCGGATGGCGGCTGCGCTGGACGCTCATCCCGGTGTGGCGCTGGTGGCCTGCGCGCGCCGCATTATCGACGGCCAGTCACGGCTGCTGCAGGAGATAGTGTCCTATGCGGATGGTTTGCACTGTCCGGGTAGTGAGGTGGCCAGACACTGCCTGATCGATGTTGTCAACCGCATTGGAGAGCCGACGGCCGTCCTCTTCCGCCGCCGGGTCGGACGCCCGGGGTTCGATCCGGACTATTGCCAGCTGCTCGATTTCGAGATGTGGCTCCGCCTGCTTGAAGAGGGGGATTTTTTCTACCTGGGTGTGCCACTGGTCGGATTTCGTCTGCATGACGGTCAGGCAACCCAGAACAATCGCCGATCCCTGGCCCATCTGGCTGATCATCGTCGTCTGTTACAAAAATACCCGGGCAAAAAGGGGCTTGGACCGGGTAGGCTGGGGCGGTTGCTGGCAAGGCTGCAGCAGTGCGAGAAGATCTGGAGGCTGCATGCGCGGAAAAAAGTCCTGACCCGCCATGAGGCTAAAGAGGAGATCGCTCACATCATGGCGCCCGGCCGTTTTTTCCTGCTCCGTCCCCTGTATCGACTGATCCTGCGGAATTTCGTTCATCCTCTGTATATTCGATGCCTTGCTCCCAAAGGGGGAAGGGGCGGGTGATCAGTCGTTCTTTTTCTGGAGGGAACAAAGACTATGTTCAGCATTGTCATGCCGGTATGGAACCGCGCCGGTGAGGTCGGGGCAGCCATCGACAGTGTCCTGAGCCAGACCTGGCAGGATTTCGAACTGATTGTGGTGGATGACGGGTCTACCGACGGTACTTCTTCCGTCGTGCAGGCTCGGCAGGATCCCCGGATCCGTTTTTTCCAACGGCCCCATGAGGGGGTCTGCAAGGCGCGCAACTATGCTCTGTCAAGGGCAACCCGTCCCTTCATTGCCTATCTCGATTCGGACAACAGCTGGGATCCGGATTTTCTCGATTCCATGCGCCAGGCCCTGCTCGACAGCCCTGAAGGTCTGGCCACCGCTTATTGTCAGGCCCGATTTCTGAGGCGCGACAAAGAGTCGCACGAGCTGCGATTGCATTGCCATATCGGGAAGCCTTTCAGCTTTCGTGAGCTGTTGCGGCGAAACTATATCGACCTCAATTCCTTTGTGCATGCCCGGGAACTGACAAGCATCGCCGGGGGGTTTGACGACCAGCTGCTCCGGCTGAATGACTGGGATCTCATTATCCGTCTCACGGCTCTGTCTCCGCCCGTTTTCGTTCCCAGGCCCATGGTGGACTACCGGGACCGGGTGGCGGTCAACACCATCACCGGCAATCAGAAACTCGCGCCGGCGATGCGGTACATCCAAAAAAAATACAAGGGGAGCAGCGGTCCTTTCGTCTACGTCCACGACACCGTCCCCCAGGTCTGGAACGATTTGAGTGACAGCAAGCACCGCAACTTCTGGCTGCATCTGAACCGTAAAAAATTTCAGATACCGGAAGACCGCCACGCCCTGGCCTATCCTTTCATGCTGCAGATCGAGCCGACCAATGCCTGCAATCTCGGCTGCCCCCTGTGCCCGGTCGGCCGCAATGAACTGGGACGCGCGACGGAACACATGTCTCTGGAAACCTTTCAGGGAATCGTGGACGATATGGCGGACTATCTGCAGTTCCTGCTGCTGTGGGATTGGGGAGAACCGTTCATGAATCCGCAACTGCCGGACATGGTGGCCTATGCGACGTCTCGCGATATCCGCACCATGACCAGCACCAACGCTCATTTTCTTGAAAATGACGAGTACCTCCGGCGCCTCTTCTCAGCGGGCCTGTCGACCCTGATCGTGGCGGTCGATTCCCTGCATGACGAAAGCTATCGGACCTATCGCCAGAAGGGATCTTTGTCGCGGGCAATAAAGGGGCTGGAAAAGGCCGTAACTCTGAAGCGTGAAATGAATGCTTCCACCCTCATCAATCTGCGCATGGTTGTAATGAAACAGAACCAGCACGAGGTTGTTTCTCTGCGTCGTCTGGCACGCAAGGTCGGGGTGGACTGGTTCAACGTCAAAACCCTCAATCCCAGTTGCGGCACGACGGACATGGATATGACTCTTGTTCCCGATGATGCCCGCTACCAGCGCTTCGCCTACGACAAAGACGGGCAGCGGATTCGCCAGGAAGTTCCCTGTGATCGCCCTTTTCTGATGGCCAATATTTTCTCCAATGGCGACGTGGTTCCCTGCTGCTACGATTTCGACTCGAGCATGAAGATCGGCAACGTGAAGGAAAAGTCTTTCAGGGAAATCTGGAACGGGGAGGAGATGCGCGCCATGCGCTCACGCATCCTTGACGAGCGGGGCTCCCTGCCGAAGTGTGAGGCCTGCGGCATAAACTTCAAGCAGTCCCGCAGCGGATGGTTTCCGGAAGTACTGGATTTGACCGAAGAAAGGCTGGGGCGCTTTTTGTCGGATTCCTATGTTCCCCTGGCCTTCACCGGAAAACGGCAATTCAGTCCAAATGGGAAAATTTGGCATCAATGGATGCCCTTTTAAAGGGACTTCCCGGCTGGTTTTTCTGCTCAAACCTGCAGCGCCGGTTCCTGCAGGGCGGCGATCTGCTCGCGCAGTTCCAGGATGTGGTCTCCCCAGTAACGGGGAGTGTTGAACCAGGGAAAGCTGTTCGGAAAGGCGGGATCTTCCCAGCGCTGGGCGAGCCAGGCGGTAAAGTGCAGAATGCGAAGGCTTCGCAGCGCTTCGACGAGCTGCAGTTCCCGGAGATCGAAGTCGTTGAATTCCCCGTAACCTTCCAGGATTTCTCCAAGTTGGGCGGTTTTTGCCGCCCGGTCTCCTGACAGCATCATCCAGAGGTCCTGCACCGCGGGCGCCATGCGCGCATCATCGAAATCGACGAAATGAGGTCCCCCGTCCCGCCACAGAATATTGCCCCCGTGGCAGTCTCCGTGGGTGCGCAGATAGCGCACCGGTCCCGTTCGCGACAGGATCTCCTCGATTCCCTGCAGCAGGTCTCGGGTCAGACCATCGTAATGCTCTTTGTACTCGGGAGGCACGTACCGTTCGCTGACGAGTGCAGCTGGTTCGTAACCGAAGGTACGGATATCGAGCCGGGGCCGTCCCTCGAAATCCCTCAAGGCCCCGATGCGGTGGATGCGGCCCATGAGCCGACCAAGGATAAGCAGATTGCCGAGGTTGTCCAACTCGGGCGCGTGACCGCCCCGTCGTGGATAGAGGGCGAAGCGGAAGCCGCGGAAATGAAACAGGCTTTGGCCTTCGGCATTCCGGCTGGGCGCTACAACCGGGAGTTCGTGCTCCGCCAGCTCGAAACAGAACCGATGCTCTTCCAGGATCTGCTCGTCGGTCCAGCGTCGGGGACGATAGAACTTCGCCACTAAAGGATTTTCTCCTTCGATGCCGACCTGGTAGACCCGGTTTTCGTAACTGTTCAGGGCCAGGGTCCGGCAATCGCACAGGTAGCCCTGGCTTTCCACGGCATCCATGATGAAAGCGGGCGTCAGCTTCTGGAAAGGATGCGGGTCGGTCATCGAATTCTCCTGACAGGTTAATACCAGGCACTTTAGCAGAAACCGCGCGGTCACTGCAAAGAGTTCACCACCTGTATCCTGCGTCCCTCGAATTCGACCACCTGACCGGGGCGGACCTTGCAGCGTTTGCGCAGTTCCACCTGGCCATCGACGTTGACGGATCCCTCGGCGATCATCAATTTGGCGACCCCGCCGCTGGGGCACATCCCGGTCAGTTTCAGCAGATCGTTCAATTCGACGAATTCGCGACCTTCCAGATCAAATTCTTCCATGGCGACTCCTCGTGGCCAAACAAAAAACCACAGGGACCAAGCCCTGTGGTAACATTTGCTCCCTTATATCATTTAAAGCTTGTCGGCGGCAACCTGTTTTGGTTTTAATGCCGCTATCCTCGAACAACAGAAATGGGTTACGATGAAAATATGGGTCGACGCGGATGCATGCCCTGCCGTAATCAAGGACATTCTGTTCCGGGCGGCAGAGCGAACCGGGATCTCCCTGACCCTGGTCGCCAATCACTTCATGCGCATTCCGCCTTCGCGGCATATCGATTTTCTGCACGTCCCTTCAGGTTTTGATGTCGCAGACAACGAAATCGTCAAAAGACTCGACCCCGGCGATCTGGTCATCACGGCCGATATCCCTCTGGCCGCGGAGGTGGTAGACAAGGGCGGCTACGTCCTCGATCCCCGGGGTGAGTCCTATAACCTGGACAATATCAAAGAGCGCCTGGTGATGCGTGATCTTATGGACACGCTTCGATCCAGCGGGATCGAAACCGGTGGCCCGGCGGCCATGAGCCAAGCCGATCGGAAAAAATTCGCCAACGGGCTGGACCAGTTTCTGGCGAGACATGTTAAATAGCAACATGTACGACAAGGACGGACCCGCCAGGAAAACCGGGCGGAGAGAGGTGAAATCAGCAGTGCTGATCGAAAAACAGGTCAATCTCGAAACCCTGAATACCTTCGGCCTCCCGGCCCGGGCTGCTTTTCTGGTCAGAGTGACTGACGAGGACGATGTGCGGGCCATTATTGCCGACCGCATGATCGGCTCCCTGCCACGTTTCATCCTGGGGGGCGGCAGCAATGTCGTGTTCACCGGGGACCTGCAGGCTCTGGTGCTCAAGGTGGAAGTCCCCGGTCTGGACCTGCTGGAAACCCGGCCGGATGCTTGGATCGTGCAGGCCGGAGCCGGCGAATCCTGGCACGGTCTGGTGGAATGGACCCTGGCCCGGGACCTGCCCGGCCTGGAGAATCTGGCTCTCATTCCCGGCACGGTGGGAGCCGCGCCGGTGCAGAATATCGGCGCCTACGGCCTGGAACTGGCAGATAGGTTCGAATCGCTGGATATCGTGGAACTGGCGACCGGCCGGACCCGCACCCTGTTTCGCGAGGACTGTCGGTTCGGCTACCGGGACAGCATCTTCAAACGGGATCTGGCAGGCACCTGTCTCATCACCCGGGTACGCCTGCGCCTGCCCCGGCCCTGGCAACCGGTTCTTGACTACCCCGATCTTGCCCGGCTGGCTGCGGAATCGGTCGCCCCTCTTACACCGATTGGGATATTCGATCGCATCTGTTCGGTGCGCCGATCCAAACTGCCCGACCCGGCAGAGATCGGCAGTGCCGGCAGCTTCTTCAAGAACCCGGTGATTTCCGCTGCTCAGTTCCGCGCCCTGGCCGAACGGGAACCCGGCATTGTTCACTTTTCCCTCCCGGATGGTGACTACAAGCTGGCCGCTGGCTGGCTGATCGAAGCCTGCGGCTGGAAGGGGAGAAACATGGGCGGGGCAGGAGTTCATGACCGGCAGGCTCTGGTTCTGGTCAACCGCGGACAGGCCAGGGGCCGGGAGGTGATGGCCCTGGCCGCCGCCATTCAGGAGAGTGTCTTCAATCGCTTCGGGGTTCTGCTGGAACCTGAACCGATCGTCCTTGGAGGAACCGATGACCTCCTTTCCCCCAGCCGTTGAGTTTCGTTTCTATGAAGAGCTCAACGATCACCTGCCGCCTGATCGGCGAAAACGCGCCTTTGCCATAGAACTTTCTGGTATGCCTGAAGTCGGCGAACTGATCGCCGCCCTCGGTGTGCCGCTCGAAGAAGTGGATCTGCTGCTGATCGACGGTCTCTCTCAGGAGTTCGAATACTGCTTGAAGGGCGGCGAGCGGGTCGCGGTCTATCCCGTCTTCGAACGATTCGACATCTCGCCCATGGTCCGCCTGCCGGGTCGCCCTCTCGACCCGCGTTTTCGCCGGTGACAAGAATTGCAAATTCTCGAATGATTTCAGCTCATTCATCTCCCCCGGAAGACTTATCCCGAGGTTTGGGAAGAAAGCATAAACTCCTGATTTAAAAAGATTTTTTCCATTTTTCCGACTGCTTTTCAATCCTGTACGGGAAAACACCGCACCCAATGACTCTTCCCGTCACCGGCTCTCGGCGGTCTTGGCCGGGACAGGCTCTGCAAACCTCTTTTAGTCACAAAATTCTCACGATTTATCGAAAGGTTAACTCGGTTTTGCCAATTGGTTTTAATTGCTGGAACACTTCCTGCTATTAGCCGGGCACAGGCAATTGTTGCATTCAGTAACAGTTATCTCCGAAAAGGCAAAACCAGAGAGATCTGGTGACGCAAAGCCACGGGTCCACTGACGCGAAAAACGAGCGAAAGCGGATAGCCGGGTTGCCGAAGAGGTGAGCAAATTCATCCTGGCAACCCGTGTCATTTCACCAGGAGCGCTCATCTTCGGCCGAAGATGAGCGCTTTTTTATTTTCGGACCTCTTGTCCGATTGTTGGCCCGACATGATGTCGGAGGGAACCCGATACCACCTATGCCGCCCCGAAAAGCAAGACCGAAACTCTGGTTGGTTTTAAGCAAGGCTATTCTGATCGTTCTGCCTGCTCTTTGGCTTGCGCAAACAGCATCGGCCGCTCCCTGCGACCTGAAGAACAATCCCCCGCCCCTTATCCGACACGACCTGGCCAACAGCTATTGCGAGTTGTGCGGCTACGGCTATGTGACGATCATCGTTTCCAATCCCTATGAGGGGGTGGACATGATCGGCATGACGGTGGTGGAGAATCTGCAAAGCTCCGGTCTGACATACGATCCGACAGCTCCCATGCCGGTTACCTACCGGGTCAACGGCGGTCCCCTTCAGGTCGGCTCGGCTCCAGCGGTCAGCGGAGCAAACGGGTCGATCCTGACCTGGTCCTCGGCCCAGATTCCGGCCCTCGGGCGCCTGGACTTCACCCACCCCAGCAATAGTGTCGGCATCATAGCCATTACCTTCGCCGTAACCCGTTCTTCCAGCCTGTCGGAGGAAGGGCTGATCAGTGCTACGCGCCTGATCGAGGCGCGCCTGGCCTACAGTACCGATCCGGCATGTTTCTCTGGGACGAACACGATATCGACCGGACTGGATCTCCTGCCGCTGAACGAACCGAATCCTGTAGTCAGCAAGCGGGGGCGGAACGTCGACGCCAGCCAGAGTTCGAGCCAGTATTCCCAGACCGTCTACGGCAACATCAATGACGACGTGATCTGGCGCGTCCGGGTGAACAACACCGGCACCGCCGACCTGCAGGACCTGCGGTTCGACGATCTGATGGAGCCGGGGAACATGATTGTCAACTACGCCTGTCCCACTGAGGCAGCCGCCTCGGCCGTTGCTGCGAACAACGGCATCAATCCGGGGGGCACGGGTTGCGTCCCGGCCAGCAACTACATAGACAATTTCGACGTCGACAATCCCTTCGGCAACCCCGGCGGCGATGCTCCTGATCTGGTGGACGTGCTGCAGGGCCAGAGCGCCTACGTCTATCTGGTCGGCAAGATTCCGGAAAGCCCCAACAGTTCCTGTTCGGCCAACCGCACCAACACCGCTTCCGATTTCCAGTGGGGATGCGAGTCCGATCCCCCTGCCGGGGGCATCACCTCGACTTCGACGGGGGCCACCCCGGGTATCGCCACGGCTACTCTCAGTACCCGATCGGTCAATTCCGGCAACAATCTGAACATCCAGACCGAGATCATCGGCACCAACACCTCCCAGCCCGCAGGCAGCAAGGGCACGGTGCGCATTACCATCCGCAACCTCACCGGCGGTTCCGTCAAGGGGATCTACCTCAGGGATATTCTGCCGGCCGAATACGTTGTCGACCCCACTTTCACTCCGGCGGTCGCCGCCACCGGTGCCTACGGCGCCTATCTCGGCATGACTGACCGGATTGAATGGACCAACCCGGTAGCCGGGACTTTCCCGAACCTGACGACCACCGATCCCGCCGTGGCCCTGTCCAACACCGCGCCCGAATTCCGGCTCTACAGCAGCACGACCCATCCGATCTACCCCGACCAGTTCGATATGCTGCGCCATGGCGACCGGCTGGTCATTACCTTCCGCGTGGTTCTGATCCGGCCCCAGTCCTACGACAAAACGGCCGATCTTGACGTCCGCGTCGAAGCGCCGAACAGCGATCCGGCCAACACCGATCCGGCCAACGCCATCCAGGTCACCAACCAGCTGTACGTCGAGTTCGAGGATTTCTGCGAACCCGGGGTGAGGAAAACCCCGCCGACCAACCCGCTGGTGACCAACCATCAGACCAATCCCGAGGATCTGGACATCGACATCGCCGGCAGCGAACTGGTCTTCATCCTGACCGGCGACCCCAATCAGCGGCTGCCCCTGACCGTCAACCTGACCAACCGCGGCGGACACCAGGCGGACGACTATTTCGCCTACGTCACTTTCGGCCAGACCATGGACGTGGTCACCGTGCCGTCCGGCTGTGTCCCCACCACCTATCCTCTGTCCCATCAGGAATGGCTCGATCCCTCGGCAATTCCAACCGGTGCCACTGTTTATGAATGCAGCGGTTCGGCCATTGCACCCGGAGCGACCCGCGCCCTGAATTTCGAGGTGCTCAAGAGCACCGTGCCGGCGGATATCGAGGCGGACGACCTGACTTTCCGCGCCGATGTCACGGGGGAGATCACCCTCAGCGACGGCACGCCGCTGTGGTTCCCGACGCCGCTCAATCCACCCCAGGCCGGCGCCCGGAGCGACGGCGGCATCGACAATGCCAACAACTACAGCCTCGACGCCATCCGCGCCCGGGTCATCGGCTTCAACCTGCTCAAGTCGCAGGTCGGCACCTGTTCGGAAAACAATCCGCCGCCGACCTCGCCTGACCGGCAGGTGCAGATCGGCGAGGAGTGCACCTATCACATCGATACCGGCGGCTGGTTCGGTTTCCAGACCCCCGGCTTCGCCCTGATCGCGGTCCAGGACATCACCGTCTACGACCAGCTGCCCGACGGCCAGGGCTACATCTGGCACGATCCGAACTATACCGGTACGACCAGCGCGATCCAGGCCATCGGCATCAACCCCGCCGGACTTGCCGCGCCGAATGAAGTCGCCGCACCGGACTGGATGAACTGGACCTTCAACTGGGGGGACGCCCTGCAGATCACGGAAAGGGACCACTGGTTCCTGGTCGACATGGTCAGCCGGCTGCTGAACGACCCGGTCGACGTCAGTGCGGCCCCCAACCTGCACGCCGCTCCCAGCGTCAACGTGCTCAATTCGACTTTCCGGGCGATCTTCGAAGACGAGGACGGCAACATCGAGCGCTATCTGCTGGGTCCCAGCACCGTGGGCTACCCCCGTCTGGAAGTGCGCCGCATCGAGCTGACCGTCACCGAGCCGGAAATTACCGTGGTCAAGGAGGTCTGCAACGAATCCCTGTACGGGACCGGGCCCTCCTGCACCAACTTCGTGCCCCTGGCCGATGACGGCGATGCGTACAACTCTTATATCTATCGCCTCACGGTGAGCAACGAGGCGGCCAGCGACGGCGTGCCCCGGGCCCCGGCCTACGATGTCACCGTCACCGACCTCCTCGACGCCAGCGACCTGGCCTACGTGCTGCCCTTTGCCGGCGACGGCCTGGACAATGACGGCGACGGGGCTGTCGACGGCGCGGATGCCGGCGGCGAGGGGACCATCGGCGACAACACCGTCCGCAACGGCACCCCGGCGGAACTGACCTTCTCCTACACCAACAGCAGCCCCCTGCTGCGCATCGATCCCGGCGCTTCCGTCCAGCTTTACTATCGTGTGGATATCGACGACGACGCGGCGCCGCTGCAGACCTTTACCAACTCGGCGGAGGCGACCTACGACAGCCTCGAGGGACCGACGGGCAGTCAGACGGTGGTTCCGCGCCCCAACAGCGATATCGCCGGCGCGCGGGCCTATGCCAGCGAGCCCGATACGGCCGCGGTGCGCATCATTCCCGTGGAAACTCAGCCTAAGCGGATCGCCGCCCTGTCCAACACACCTCTGCTCTCCGGCCCCGGCACCCAGGAGGTATCGATCGGTGAGGAGATCGAATTCCGCTTCAACACCCTGCTGCCGGTGGCCCTGCTGCGCAATTTCGTCATTCGGGACGAACTGCCCGCCGGGATGAGCTGCAGTGAAGCTCCGGCGGTCAACCTGGACGCGGCGCCCTACTCGGCGGCCAACTTCGTGCCCGGCGGCACCATCACCCCGACCTGCAGCGGCAACCTGGTGGAATGGAATTTCGGCGACCAGCGGGTGACCACCGGCACGGCCGGCATCGGCAACCGCTACGATTTCGAGATCGGCTTCATCGCCCGGGTGGACAATACCGCCGGCACCAATAACGGTGATGTGCTGTCCAACGGCCATCCCGCCACCGCGGCCACCGCCACCTACATCGACGAAGGGGGCAACACCGTTTCCCAGAATTTTGGTCAGGTCGACGTGCTGGTGCAGGAACCTCTCATAGAGCTGACCAAGGCCTTCGCCGTGGCCACTGCCGATGCCGGCGACATCCTGACGGTGACGGTGACCGCCACCAACTCCGGAGATGCCACCGCTTACAACCTGCGGGTGCTGGACGATCTGGTCGGCCGCAATCTGACCTATCTCGGCAATGTCAGCGGCACCGATCCCCCAGGTACTGTCGATACCACGACCCTGGGCGCCAACCGGCCGATCTTCAGCTGGAATCCGCCCAACGGCATCGCTCCCGGTGCCACCGTCAGCTTTACCTTCGAGGTCCGCGTCGATACCGCGGCCCAACCTCTCGAAATCCTCGACAACACCATTCAAGCCGACTGGACTTCCCTGCCCGGCCGGACCACAGCCCTCAACAGCAGCGGCCAGATCGGTGCCAACGGCAGCGCCACCGGCATGCGCATCGGCGCCCTGCCCAACGCCGGCGACGCCGTAAACGATTATGAAGCCGAGGCCGGGAACCAGGTAACGGTTCCCGCCGCCACCACCGCCAAGACCGATCTCGATCCGGCCCTGGTTCCCACCATCGGCGTGCACAAGAACTTTCAGCTCGAAATTCGCCTGCCGGAAGGGACGACCCAAAACGTCGTCGCCACCGACAGTCTCGATGCCGCCGGGGTGAGCTATCTGCTGGCCAACAATGCCGGGTTCGATATCACCTACACCTTCCAGGGCATCGCCTCCATCAACGGTCAGGCGCCGGGGGAAGCGGCCTTCACCGCCTTCCCGGCCGACGGTACCAGCGGCAGCGCCGTCTGGAATATCGGTACGGTAGTGACCCAGACCGAGAACGATCCGAGCGAAACCGCCATCGCCCCGCGGATCCTGATCAACTATTACGCGCGGATCAACAACGACCTGGACACCGACAGCGGCGATCCGCTGCGCAACTCCGTGGTGGTGAATTACAGCCATGGCGAAACCGGTGCGCCGGAGGCTCTGACGGCCGGTACCGCGGCGGTGACCGTGGTCGAACCGCTGCTGACGGTCACCAAGACGGTGCGCAACGTGACTCAGCCCGGCGCGGATGCGGTCGGCGGGGATATCCTCGAGTACAGGGTCACCGTCACCAACGGCGGCACCGCCACCGCGCAGGATGTCAACCTGGTCGATACCTTGTCGCCGGGCCAGGGTCTGTCCTCGGGATTCACCCCCACCGCCACCATCAACGCCTCGCCGGTAGCAGGTTTCACGGCCGCTCCGGCCGGTGCGCCCCATGGTCCCCTGGTCTGGGGTCGGGACAACGGCGACGGCAGCCTGGACCTCCCCGTCGGGCAGACCCTGATTCTGACCTACCGGGTGGTGGTGGAAGAGGCCGGCGGCGATCTCGACAACAGCGTATGGGTCGACTGGACCTCGCTGAACGACACCAACCTTTTTGAACGGACCGGGGCGGGCTGCCCCTCCTGGACCGCGCCCAACGACTACTGTGCCGGACCGGCCACCACCACCATGCCGACGGTCGACA
The DNA here is from genome assembly GCA_041390365.1 of Syntrophotaleaceae bacterium. Classification (NCBI taxonomy): domain Bacteria; kingdom Pseudomonadati; phylum Thermodesulfobacteriota; class Desulfuromonadia; order Desulfuromonadales; family Syntrophotaleaceae; species Syntrophotaleaceae bacterium. The sequence continues at coordinate 1,117,936 of JAWKQB010000003.1, forward strand.
GCAACAGCATGTTCAAGGACGTCCTGTTCGATACCTATGACGTGGCACCCCTCAGCACCGACACCGATGCCATCGCCCGGGTGGGCGATACGGTCACCTATCGCCTCGGTCTGGATCTGCGCGGCGGGCTGACCCGCGAGGTACGGGCCGAGGATCTCCTGCCCGCCGGCATGGCCTTTGTCGAAACGGTCAGCATCAACGGCGATAGCAGCGCACCCTATGCTTCGCCTGTCAGCGGCGCGGGGTCCAACTTCGCCTACGCCCCCATCACTGCCGCCAGTGCGCCCGCACCGGGTCAGACCGGCACAGTGGCGTGGATCATCGGCGATGTCGTGAACGACCCCGCCGGCGATCCCACCACGGATACCCTCGAAATCATCTACCGCGCCCGCATCATGCCGGACAGCGGCATCGCCCATGTCGCTTCCACCACCCTCACCAACACCGGCTCGCTCCATTATGCCGATGCACCGTCGATCAGCGATACCGCCGCAACGGTCCTGCACCAGCCGGTCATCAGCCAGATCACCAAGACCGACCGGGGCGGCCGTACCAGCCCGGCATCGGTGATCGTGGCCGACGACACCATGCAGTTCCGCCTGCAGGCCTGCAATACCGGCCAGGCCCCTGCCTACAGCGTGGCCGTGAGCGATCAGCTCGACAGCCAGCTCGATGAAGGGAGCATCGCCAACCTGGTGGTTTCCGTCGGCGGCACCGTGCTCAATGCAGGCACCGACTATTCCTACACAGCGCCGGCCGGGCGTGGCGGCACCATGGAATTTTTGCTGAATACGCCGGTCGATCCGGGCCAGTGTCTCATTATCGATTACGATATCGCCTTCCACACCGACTTCGGTTCCAATCAGGTATGGCAGAACAGCGCCACCGTCACGGCCTACTGGTCTTTGCCGTCTCAGTCCGGGCAGCTGTACGGACTGGTTGGGCCGGCGACCTTTTTCATGCACAACGTGGCGGCCAACAACCCGCCGGAAAAAACCGTTTTCTCGCCTGCTTCCGGCGAAGCCACGATCGGCGAAGAAATCGTTTTCGAGATCAGGGTGCCGGCCGATCCCACATTGAAGAACGCGGCCATGAACAACGTGGTCATCGTTGACGCCCTGGACGAGAACCTGGAATTCGTCAGTGCCGACGAGATCAGCGGCAACGGTTTCGTCCTCACCGACAACAGCGTGCCCCCCCACCAGGTGAATCTGTCCATCAGCCAGATTCCGGCAGGTCAGCAGGCGGTCGTCAGGCTGCGCGCCCGGGTGCGCAATGTTGTCGGTGCTCAGGAGGGGGTCACCTTCACCAATACCGCGCTCTACACTTTCGAAGAACCCGAGACCCCGGGCGTGACCCAGGGCGGCGGCAGCTCTACCACGGCGCCAATCCTCATCGTCGAGCCCGATCTGGATCTGGTCAAATCGGTGGAGAATGTCAGCAACCCGGGCAATCCGCCGCAGGCCGGTGATGTTCTGCGCTACACCCTGACCTTCACCGCAGCCGGCGGGGCGGCGGGTGACGATTTCACCGATGCCTTCGACCTGCGTATCGACGATAGCCTGAGCCTGGGCCTGGCCTATCTCGGAAGTGTTTCCGTAACGGGCGCCGGCAACACCATCGGCGCTCCCGCCCTCACCGGCGACGGGATCACCACGGCCCAGGTCCTGGCCTGGAGCCCGGAGGCGGGCAACGCGGATATCGACATCCCCGAAGGCACCACGATCGACGTGACCTACGAGGTGCGGGTGCTGGACAGCGTCTTGGCCAACCAGGAGCTGAGCAACAGCGCCACGGCCCAGTGGACCAGCCTGGACGGCCCGAGCGGGGAGGAGCGCAACGGCACCCTCACGCCGGCCTGGAACGACTACTTCGTCGGTCCGGTCACCAGCACCCTGACGATCCAGGATAACACCACGATCACCAAAACACGGTTGCTGGACACCTACGGCGCGGGCGACGCCGACCTGCGCATTGGCGACATCGTCCTCTACGAATTGCGCCTGGGACTGCAGGAAGGCACCCGTGCCGGCGTGGAAGTGACCGACACCCTGCCGCAGGGGTTGGCCTTCCACGGCATCGCGGCCGTCAATGGCGACGGCAGTGCGCCCTTCAGCGCCGTGGCGCCTTTCGCCCACGCCGACATCACCGCCGCCGGCATCTCCGTTGCCGGTGATCCGGCCAGCGGACCGACCACCATCACTTTGAACATCGGCGACATCGTCAACCAGGCGGACGGCAACCCGGCCAATGACGTTTTTGTCATCACCTACCGGGCCAGGGTGTTGAACGATGCCCATCCGCAGGTCGCCAACATCGCGCTCGCCAACAACGTGCGCCTCGATTACAACACGGCCGCCGGACCCGCGCCCTCCCTGACCGACAGCGAGACCGTCACCGTGCTGCAGCCCGAACTGACCGTGACCAAATCGGTTGCGGCGGCGGGCGGGGACACGGTGGTGGAAGCCAATGAACTGGTCACCTACACCGTCGATATCGCCAACACCGGCACCGCTCCGGCTTACGACGCGGTGCTCGAGGATGTCATCCCCGCAGGGATGCGCAATGGCGCGGCCACCATCACCATGGTCGGCACCCAGCTGCTGTCCGGCGCCGTTCTGCCGAATCTTGCCCCCACGTACGATGCCGCCAGCGGTGTCGCCACCTGGAATTTCGATACGGGAACCGCCGATCAATACACCATCCCGGCCGGCGATACCCTGCGCATCGTCTACCAGACGCAGATCGACAGTTCGATCGGCGCGGGACTGACCCTCACCAACCAGGCTCAGGTCCTGCTCTACTACTCCTTTGACGACGAGGCCGTACCCGCTCAGGGCGGTGTGACCGGCGTCCGTCAGGTCTATGGCCCCAGCAATGTGGCTTCCACCACCCTCACGACGGCGACGCCCGTGGCGCTGTCCAAGCAGAACCCGGCCAGTCTGACCGCTGCCGTCGGCGAGCCGTTCACCTATCGCATCACGGTGCCCGCTACCCCTCTGGGCGTGACTCTTTACGACGTGCGGATTCTTGACGACCTAAGCGCCTCGGCGGCCGATCTGACCTTCGTTTCCGTCGCCAAATTCTCCGGCTCCCAGCCCTGGACTCCGGTCAACACCGGCTCCGCCACCAATCTTGTGATCGAGGACACCACCATCGGCATCGACATTCCGGCCGGGGAGCAGATCGTTCTCGATATCACGGTGGTGCTCGAGAATACCGCCACCAACGTCAGCGGGCTGACCTTCAGCAATACCGCCGACTATACCTACAATCAGATCGACGGCGATCCGGCGACCCAGTCTCCCGGCGGTCCGGACAACACCCCCGACATGACCATCGTCGGTCCCGATACCCTCACCCTGGAGAAATCCGGACCGGCGGCCATGCAGCTCGGCACACCCGCCGCCTTTACCCTGAACCTGCACAATCCAAGCAGCGGCACGGCCTGGAACCCGATCCTCACCGACCGCCTGCCGAACGAGACGACGGGGGGCATGTGTGCCGCCGGGCCGAGCAACGTGACGGCGCAGATTTTCGCGGCGGACGGCACCACCGCGGTGTCTCCCGTGCTGGTGGAGGGGACCGACTATACCTTGACTTTCGGTGGTGCGCCTGCCTGTGAATGGACCATCAGCCTGCTGTCGGCCGCCGGCGGCCTGCCCCCCGACCGGCGCCTGATCGTCCATTACGATCTGGAACTGGATGCCGCCACAGAAAACGGCGTCAACCTGACCAACGTGGCCGGCGTTACCCGCTGGTACGGCGCCGACCCCGGAGCGACGGGAACCACACCGCTCACCTACGAACGCGTACTGACCGACGGAACGCCGGGCACCCTGGACCACGAGGACAGCCATACCGTTTCCACCGAGGCGCCGACCCTGGCCTTTGAAAAGAGTGTGGTGAACCTGACCACCGGGCAGAATCCCGGCAGCGACGCCAGCCCTGGAGATACTTTGCGCTATACCATCCGGGTGGTCAACTCCGGTCCCGTCGGCCTCTCGTCCTTCTCCATCGCCGATGAGGTCGACCGTCTCAACGCTACCCCATTTTTCGCCGCCGGAACCCTCAGCCTGGTCACCGTCCCGGCCGGCGCCGACACCTCCGCCACCAGCGCCACCGGCGGCACCCACGGCACCGGGCTGGTGAATATCACCAACCTGAGTATCGGCGCATCGGGTGCGGACGATACGGTGGTGGTGGAATTCGACGTCACCCTGGCATCGGCGATCACCAGCGGCACCGTGGTGCGCAACCAGGCGGAGCTGGCCTTCTCGGCGCCGGATTCCCTGCTCAGCGACGATCCCAACCTGGCCGGCGACGAAGATCCCACCGAGACGCTGATTGCTTCGGCTCCGATCCTGCAGGTGCAGAAGACCTCTAACATTCTCTCGGGGGATCCCACCGTGTTGATGGCCGGGGAATCCCTGCGCTACACCATCACCCTCCGCAATATCGGCACCGAGGACGCGCAGAACGTCGTCCTGCGGGACTTCACTCCGGCCAACACCACCTACGTGGCCGGCAGCACCACCCTCAACGGCGCGGCCGTGGCCGATCCAAGCCCCGGCGTCAATCCGCTTCACGCCGGCATCCCGGTCCATGCCCCGGAAAACCCCACTCCCGGCACCCTTCGGGCCGACGCCACCGCCGCTGCATCCACCACCGCCACCGTGACGTTCGACGTGATCGTCGATGCGGGGGTCATGGACGGTCTGGTCATCGAGAACCAGGGCTTCGCCGGCGGCAGCGGGACCGGAAGCGGACCTTTGCCCGAGCAGCCCTCCGACGATCCCGCAACACCCATTCCCGATGATCCGACCCGCAACGTGGTCGGCAACCTTCCGCTGCTCTATGCTCACAAAACCGTGGCCCTGCAGCAGGATTTCGGCACCGTCGGCATCGTCGATCCGGGCGATGTGCTGCGCTACTCCATCCAGATCAGCAATTCCAGCGGCACCCCGGCCACCGATGTGATGCTCATCGATGCGGTCCCGACCAATACCAGCTATGTGGCCGACTCCCTGCGCCTGAACGGCACTTTCCTCGGGCCGGACGGCGGGGTTTCCCCCTTGATCACCGGCCTCGCGGTTCATTCTGACGACAACCCCGGTTTCGGCATCATCTCCGCCGGGGCGACGGCCGTGGTCACCTTTGATGCCCGGGTCAACGACAGCGTGCCGACCGGCACCCTCATCAGCAACCAGGGCACTCTTGCCGCGAATGAGCTGGCGACGCCTGATCTCACCGATGCCGACGGCGTGCCGTCCAACGGCCGCCAGCCGACGGTCGTTGTTGTCGGCGATGTTCAGCTGCTGTCCGTGACCAAGCAGGTTGCGGTTGTCGGCGGGGGCTCGGCACTGCCCGGCAGCCAGCTGGAATACGTGGTCCGCGTGACCAACACCGGCAGCCTGCCTGCCACCGGCGTGGTCCTTACCGACGACCTGAGCCCGCCTCTGGGCAGCCAAGTCAGCTATGTGGCCGGTTCCGGCACCCTCAACGGTCTTGCTGCCGGTGTCGGCTATGCCGGAACGATTCTGACCGCCGACTACAGTACCCAGTACGGGGCCCTGGCTCCCGGAGCGAGCGCTGTCCTGCGCTTCCGGGTCACGATCGGCCCCACCCTGGCCATCGGCACCACTATCACCAATACCGGTACGGTCCGCTGGAACGACCCGGCGCAGACCGCTTCGGCCAGCGTGTCTCTCGACGTCGGGGGCACCCCGGGCAGTTCCGCTCTGAACGGGCATGTCTGGCACGATGCCGATCTCGATCGGGTATTTGACAGCGGCAGTGAAACCGTTCTGGAAAACTGGGCTGTGGAGCTCTACCGCAACAATCTGCTGGTCGCCTCCACCACGACCGAAGCTGACGGGTCCTGGAGTCTGACCGGTCTGATCCCCAATGACGGCACCACCGATCAGTACGAGGTGCGCTTCCGTGCGGCGGGTGCCGGCCCGAATACCCCTTCTCTGGGCATGGCCGATTCGGTGTTCACCAACGGCCCGCAGCGCATCAGCGACATCACCATGGCTTCCGGAGCCAGTCTGCAGAATCTGAACCTGCCGATCTGGCCCAACGGGACCGTTTACAACTCGATTTCCCGGCAACCGGTGGCCGGTGCCCGTGTCGAACTGGTGAATTCGGTCACCGGCTCGGCCCTGCCGACCCTGTGTTTCGACGATCCGCTGCAGCAGAATCAGGTCACGGCTGCGGACGGTTTCTACAAGTTCGACCTGAATTTCAGCGATGGCGCCTGCCCGCGGGGCGGCACCTATCTGCTCAGCGTAACCCCGCCGGCCAGCGGCTTCGTCGGGACGGTTTCCCAGGTCATTCCGCCCGCCAGCGACGCGAGCACCTCGGCTTTTTCGGTGCCGACCTGCCCCGGCAGTGCCGCCGATGCGGTGCCTGCCACCACCGAGTACTGCGAGGCGACCACCTGGGCAACCGCGCCGCCGGTTTCGGTTCTGCCGCGCACGGCCGGCACCCTCTATCAGCTGCATTTGATCCTGGACAACGGCAGCGTGCCGGGCCAGAGCCAGATTTTCAACAACTCCATTCCTCTTGATCCGGAACTGGGCGGGGCGGTGGCCATCACCAAGACCTCCTCCCTGATCAACGTTGCCCGGGGCGAACTGGTCCCCTACACGATTACCGTGACCAACGTGTTCGGCGTACCCCTTTACGACGTCTCCATCATCGACCGTTTCCCCGCCGGTTTCAAATACCTGGCCGGATCCGCCCGTCTTGAAGGTGCTACGGTCGAGCCGACGATCAATGGTCGTGAGCTGGTGTGGGACAACCTCGAACTGCAGGTCAATCAGAGCCTGACTCTCAAGCTGTTGCTGGTGGTGGGTTCCGGGGTGTCCGAAGGGGAATATGTCAACCGGGCCCAGGTGATGAACAGCGCCCTGGGTACGGCCGTGTCCGGCGAGGCATCGGCCACCGTCAGGGTCGTTCCCGATCCGGACTTCGACTGTACTGACGTGATCGGAAAGGTCTTCGACGACCGCAATCTCAACGGCTGGCAGGACGACGGCGAGATGGGTCTGGCCGGCGCCCGGGTGGCGACCGCCCGCGGTCTCGTGGCCACCGCCGACGAACACGGACGATTCCACATCACCTGCGCGGCGGTGCCCGACCAGGATCGGGGCAGCAACTTCATCCTCAAGCTCGATGAACACAGCCTGCCCACCGGCTACCGCCTGACCACTGAAAATCCGCGGGTGCAGCGGGCCACCCGGGGCAAGATGCTGCGCTTCAACTTCGGCGCAACCATCCATCGCGTGGTGCGCATCGATATCGCCGACGGAGCTTTCGAACCGGGGACCACCGAACTGCGAATGCAGTGGCAGCCGAAGATCGACCAGCTGCTGGCGGAGCTGGCGAAGGCCCCCTCGGTGCTGCGGCTGTCCTACCTGGCCGATGTGGAGGAAGAAGAGCTGGTTGAGGACCGCGTCGATGCCCTGAAGAAGCAGATTGCCGCGCAGTGGGAAAAAGCAGGCAGCGGCTACCGGCTCGATATCGAAAGGGAAATTTTCTGGCGCCGGGGTGCACCTCCGAAGCGTTGACAAAACCCCGCCTCGCCGAGGGAAGAGAAAGTTAGGGTTTCCGAATGAAACCTGCTGCAATGCCTCTTTTAAGTAGATGGAAAACAATGGTTGAACGCCGTATCGCACTTTTCGTTGTATGCCTGGTCCTGGCTGCGCTGGCTCATGTTTCCCGCGTGGCAGAAGCAGGCTTCTTCAGTACCGATGACGGGACGGAGATCCGGGAAGGGGCTGCAGCCGGCGAAGGGGCCGAAGGCCATCTTCCCTCCGACCGGCCGCTGACTCCTTGGCTGCACGATCCATCCATCTTCGAAGAGGCCCAGGGAGACCGGATCGAAATGCGCCAGGAGTTGGAGCAGGAGGTCAAGACCATCAAGCTCGAGAACATGGTCCCGCCCATCCTGTTCCCCCTGGGCGTGGCGGAGATTCCCGAAGACTATGTGGAACGCCTGCGGAGCGTACTGCACGATATGCGTGATCGGACCAACGTCCGGCTTCACCTCGTCGGCCATGCCGATCCCCTGTCTTTGACCCCCGCCCTGGAGAAGATTTTCGGCGACAACGTCGGACTCTCGCGGGAGCGCGCGGGTACCGTCGCGGAATATTTCCAGCAGGCCCTCGGTCTGCCCCCTGAAGCGATCTCCTATGAAGGGATGGGGGACAGCAGGCCCGTGGCCAGCAACGCGACCGAAGGTGGGCGGCGGCTCAACCGGCGGGTGGAGGTGCAGGTCTGGTATGATGAAATCAGCGAGAAGCTGGTGGAAAAAGAGGTGGTCATCCCCTTCGAGGTGCACCGGGTCCTGGTCTGCCGGACCGAGACGGTCTGCAAGATGCGCTATCTGGAAGGACATGCCCACCGTGCCCGGATCAAAAACCTGATTGCGCCTCTCCACTATCAGCAGGGTCTGCTCGAGGTGCCGGAATCCTTCCTGCAGCAGGTCCGGCAGGCGATGAAAAACCTCGGGAACAAGCAGAACCTCGCCGTCAAGTTTACCGCTCATACCGATGCGCTGCCCCTCGAAGGGCGGGACAAGCGGATCTATGGCGATCAACTCGGTTTCTCCAAGGCCGTGGCCCGGCGGGTGTTGCTCGCCGTTCAGGGCGGCCTCGAATTGCCCAATGCCGCAGTGGAGTGCGAGGGGCGGGGTGCCGCACAGCCGGTGGCCTCCAACGAGACCCAGCAGGGGCGGGCTCTGAACCGGAGGGTCGAAGTCGAGTTCTGGTATGACGACCCGCTGCAGGAGCTGCCCGACGAGCCCCAGTTGTGCCCCGATACCTCCGGCGGCCGGATCGTCACCCGGGTCTACGAATCACCCGAGGGCCCCGTCGAACCGATTCTGTTCGAAAACGGCCAACCGTTACTGCCGGCGGCCTGCGTCGAGAGACTGCGCCGCAGCATGGGCGAGGTCGCCGACAAGGACAACGTGCGCCTGCGCTTCGTCGGCTACACCCGCAACCAGCGTCTCGACCGTCGCACCGCCGCCGTTTATGGAGACGACGTCGGGCTGTCCACCGCCCGGGCGCGACGGGCCATGGATGTCGTCTGCCAGTCCATGAGCCTGTCGGAGGAGAAGGCCGAGTTCGAAGGGCGCGGCTACGTCCAGAGCGATGATGTGGTCAATGCCGGCTTCATCGAATCGGATACCTCGCGGGTGCAGGTGCAGGTGGTCTACGACGAACTGGTGCCCCTCGACGACTACGAAGGGGTCGAGATTACCCCCATCACCCGGGAAGTCGAACCGGCCGATCCCTTCTCGCTGAACCTGATGCGCATCACCGTGGACGGAGCCCCCCTCGACGACCCGGGAAAATGCAGCTCCGACGTGCAGCGCTGCACCGACGTGGCCCTGGAAGACGCCCGGATCCGCTTCAAGCACGACAATCTGCAGATGGAGCCCCGACTGAATGTGACCGCCTGGCCGCGCTCCATCGGCCGGGAGGATCTGCCGGAGACGGATTTCGTCGAAAACCAGGTCGAATTCCGCCTCTATGCCAATTACCGCAGTTTCATCCATCGGGCCGAGGTGCGGATCTTCGATAGGGAACAGTCGGTCCGCGACCTGCCCCTGGCGGTCATCGAGATGAACGACAACGGTATGGCCCAATGGCAGCCCGCCTTTGAAACCTATGCCACCCCGGTTCGGCAGCTGGAATACCTGGTCCGGGTCTATGACGAGGCGGGGAACTACGACGAGACCGCGACCCAGCCGCTGTGGGTGGTGGACCGGATCGATCCGGCCATCGCCGAAGCCGACAGGGCTGCGGAACTGCTGGCCGGTTACGGCGAGAGCCGTCTGGCCCGGCGCAACATCCCGCTCAAGGGTGGCGTGGTCCAGGCCTTCGGCAGCGCGATCCCCGCCGGGTTCACCGTGTGGCTGGCCGGTCGCGCCGTGCCGGTGGACGCAGAGGGCCGGTTCGTCGCCGAGGAGATTCTGCCGGAAGGGATGCATACCGTAGAGGTTGCGGTCCTTGACGAGTCGGGCAACGGGCAGCTGTATCTGCGCGATCTGGAGCTGAAGAAGAGCGACTGGTTCACCGTGGGGATCGCCGATCTGACCCTGTCCGGCCATCACACCACCGGGCCGGCCGATCTGGTGGCTCCCGATAACGAACACTACAGCGAAGATGCGGCTCTCGAGGGGCGCCTCGCCTTCTACTCCAAGGGCCGATTCGGCGAGGGCTGGAAACTGACCGCCAGCGCCGACACCCGCGAAGGACCCCTGGACGAAATCTTCACCAATTTCCTCGACAAGTCTCCCGATGCCCTGTTCCGGCGTCTCGATCCGGACCGCCACTACCCGACCTTCGGCGACGACGGCACCGTGATCGAGGACGCACCCACCAACGGCAAGTTCTATCTCCGTCTGGAGAAAGAGGAGAACTACGGTGTCTGGGGCAATTTCAAGATCGCCTACACCGACAACTACCTGGCCCACGTCGATCGCGGACTGTACGGCGGCAATCTGCATTACCAGAGCCGCGACGTCACCAGCTTCGGCGAGCAGCGCTTCTGGGTTGACGGCTTCGCCGCCGACCCGGGAACCATAGCCGGGCGGGACGAACTGCGGGGCACCGGCGGATCGCTCTACTACCTGCGGCGGCAGGACATCCTCGAGGGTTCGGAAAGCGTGCGCATCGAGGTCCGCGACAAGGATTCCGGGGTAGTGCTGGCGGTCAAGAACCTCAGTCCGACCCTCGACTACGACATCGACTACCTGCAGGGCCGCGTCCTGCTGGCGGAACCGCTCGCTTCCACCGCTTCCGACAACCTGCTGGTCATGAGCGACTCCACAGGGGGCCATCCCGCTTTCCTGGTGGTCCGCTACGAGTTCACCCCAGGGGTTGATGAGCTGGATACGATGGCTTTCGGCGGGCGGGCTCACTACTGGCTCAATGATTACATCAAGTTTGGGGTGACCGCCGACCGGGGAGAGGAAGAGGACGTTGATAAAAACCTGTACGGGGCCGATGTCACCTTGCGCAAATCCGCCCAATCCTGGGTCCGGCTTGAAGCAGGCCGCAGCGAAGGGCCGGGGGTGGCCACCACGACCTCCGTCGACGGCGGTTACACCATCGACCCGGTCGACTCGGCCGAAGCCGGCGAGGCTCTGGCCTACCGGGTCGATACCAGCATCGGGGTACAGGATTTCTTCGCCCAAGGACGGGGGCGGTTCACCCTTTACTATGAAATGCTCGAGGCGGACTATGCGGCGCCCGGCCTGATCACCGACCGGGATCTGACCCGCTACGGCGGGACAGGAGTGCTGCCGCTCTTCGATCGATTCAACCTGCGCTTCAAAACAGACTTCCAGGTCCAGAAGGATGGGCTGGAAACAGAGGCCGGTGAACTGGATGTCGAATATCGGGCCGGCGAGCACTGGACCCTCAGCTCCGGAGTGCGCCGCGACAGCCGCGAGGACAATTCGGCGGTGGTCCCCGAAACACAGGAAGAGGGGGATCGGACGGACGTCGTTGCCCGGATCCTGTACGACTCCCGCTCCCGCTGGAGCGCCTACGGTTTTGCTCAGGGGACAGTTCAGGCTACCGGAACCCGTGAGGACAACAACCGCCTCGGCGCCGGCGGCAGTTTGCGGGTCACCGACCGGTTCAAGGTCGAGGGCGAGTTGTCCCATGGTGATCTGGGAACCGGTGCCAGCCTCGGCACGGAATATCTCTATTCGGACCGCACCACCGTCTATCTCAACTATGCCCTCGAAAACGAGCGCAGCGACAATGGCCTGCTGGCCCGCAAGGGGAACCTGGCTTCCGGGTTCCGCACCCGTTACTCGGACAGCGCCAGCGTCTTTCTGGAGGAGCGCTACACCCACGGCGAGGTGCCCACAGGCCTGGTGCACAGCACCGGGGTCGATCTTGCCCCCACCGATCGTCTCAATTTTGGCGCAAATCTCGACGTCGGCACCCTCAAGGACCCTCAGACGGGGGCGGAACTCGATCGGAAAGCGGCCGGAATAAGGATGGGCTACGGTTTCGACAGCCTGAAACTGGCCAGTGCCGTGGAATACCGGGTCGATGATTCCGAGCAGGCGGACGCCAGCACCGTGGAGCGCACCACCTGGCTGTTCAAGAACAGCCTCAAGTATCAGATGTCCTCCGACTGGCGCCTTTTGGGCAAATTTGATCACTCCTTCAGCGAGAGTTCCCAGGGGCAGTTCTACGATGGCAACTATACGGAGGGGGTCCTCGGATTCGCCTACCGTCCTGTGAAGCACGACCGGCTCAACGCCTTGATGAAATACACCTACTTCTACAATGTGCCGGCTCCCGATCAGGTGAGCACGGTCGATTCCGGCAGTGACGTCATTCAGCGCAGCCACATCTTCGCTCTCGACCTGATGTACGACCTGACGCCGCGCTGGACCGTGGGCGGGAAGGTTGCCTATCGCCAGGGCGAAGTGAGCCAGGACCGGGAAGATCCGGAATTCTTCAGCAGCCGGGCCCACCTCTATGTCCTGCGGGCGGACTGGCACTTCCTGCACCGCTGGGACGCCCTGCTCGAAGCCCGCATGCTCGACCTGCCCGATGCGGAGGATAGCCTGAGCGGGGCGCTGGTTGGTGTTTACCGGCATTTCGGCAACCACATCAAGCTGGGGGTCGGCTACAACTTCAGCAAATTTTCCGATGATCTGACCGACCTGAACTACGACCACCAGGGTCTGTTCATTAACCTGATCGGGAAGATGTAGCGGAAATAGTTTCTTTAGCAACGCCGGCCGCGTCTGACCCGGTCGGCCGGGCGATAAACCAGAAAAGGTGGCAAATTATGCGGAAGGTTTTCATTTCACTGGCGACGATATTGCTCCTGGGTTTCACCGCCCATGCCGAAATCTCCAGGGAGCAGATGAAAGGTCTCGACGAACAGGTTCAGGACATCAAGACCGATGTGCTGGGGATCGCGGCCGAGCTCTATCAGCTCGAAGAGAAGCTGCTCTACCCCTCCGACACCCAGGTCGCGGTATTCGTTTCCCTGGTCGAGGGGGAGGAACTGCGGGTCGATTCGGTCGAGATCCGGATCGGCGGCAAACGGGTGGCGACCCACCTGTATACCTTTCAGGAACTCGAAGCCCTGCGCAAGGGCGGAGTGCAGCGGATCTATACCGGCAACGTCACCACCGGCAGCCATGAACTGCAGGTCATTCTCGCCGGCAAGACCAAAGGCGGCAGCGATCTGCTCCGGTCCGAGACCTTTACCTTCAGCAAGGAGGTTGGGCCGAAGATTTTAGAAATAAGCCTGGCGGGAGGGGAGCTCGGGTTCCGGGACTGGTGAGCGTGGGTTGGATCGGTCAGATCCGTCGGATCGGACTGATCGATCGGATAAGAAGCATGACTTTTTTGAGAAAACTATGACCAGGCTACTTGTTCTATTCACGTTACTGCTGTTTGCTTCCCCTGTTTTCGCCGCCGAGCGGGAGCAGGAAGCCATCGCGACAACCGCCCCCCGGGAGCTGGAGGATCTCTATTACGGCGAGACCCTCTATCACGCTTTCCAGGGAGAGTGGTTCGATGCCCTGGCCCGCCTTGATACCGAGCTGGTGCTGCACCACGGGCTCGATGAACCGGAACTCGACGCTCTTTTCAAACATGTTGGACAGGCTGAATTCGCCGTAGGGGATTTCGAGCTGGCCTACCGGATGCATCAGAGGGCCGGCCGGGCCATTTCGGCGGTCATCGAGGGGGATGTGGAGCAACCGGTACGCAACGCGGCCATATTCCGCCTGGCCCGGCTCTACTTTCGCAAGGACCAGCCGGTCAATGCCTTTCATGCCCTGGACAGGATTCAGGGCGATGTGCCCGAGGCCCTGAAGGATGACCTCGATTTTCTGCGGGGGCAGATCCTGATGGCCAATGGCCGATATGCCGAGGCTGTCCCGCTTCTGAAGGGGTTGCAGGGATCGGAGGATTTTGCGGGCTTCGCCGACTACAACCTCGGCATCGCCCTGATGGGGGACGGCAAGGAGCTGGAGGGGAACCGCGTCCTCGAGCGGAGCGGCCGGAACGACACCGATCTTCCCGCCACGCTGGCGATCAGGGACAAATCGAACCTGGTGCTGGGAGAAAAGCTGCTGCAGGGAAAACTGTACGGCAGTGCCAAAGAGATCCTTGACCGGGTTCGCCTCAACGGCGCCTTCTCCAACCGGGCGCTGCTCGGGTCGGGGTGGGCCGATGCCTTCGAAAACCGCTTCGAGAGAGCTCTGGTGCCCTGGACTATCCTGTCGGAGCGGGAGATGACCGATTCCGCCGTACAGGAAGGCCTGCTCGCCGTCCCCTATGCCTATGCCAAGCTCGGCATCTACAGCAAGGCGGCTCTTCTCTACGGCCGGGCGCTGGACGCCTTCGGTAACGAGGTCGACAAGCTCGGCGCCTCCATCAAGAGCATCCGCGAGGGCAAGTTCCTCGAGGCTCTGGTGCGAGAGGAGCTGAAACAGGATGCCAACTGGGTGGTCCGGCTGCGGGAACTCCCGGAGACCCCGGAAACCTTCTATCTGCTCGAATTGATGGCTGGCCACGATTTCCAGGAATCGCTGAAGAATTATCTGGATCTCGAGGAGTTGCGCCGAAAACTGGAAGCCTGGGAAGGGGACCTGGAAGCCTTCGAGGAACTGATCAGCCTGCGCCGGGCCTATTACGAGCCGCTCCTTCCCGAGATCGACCGGCAGTTCCGTCGCCTCGATTCGCAGATGCGGTTGCGGCTGGAACAGCGGGATCACGTGGAGAAGCGTCTGCACGATCTGCTCACGGCACCCCGCCCGCAACACCTGGCCACCGCCGGGGAACGGATCTTCAAGGAACAGATCGCCGTCCTCGAAGGAGCCCTGGATGGAGACGAGGAATTGAAGACCCGGATTCGCCGCCTGCGCGGGGTTCTGGACTGGGACATTTATACCGATTACGACCGGCGCCTGACCGAGGCCCATCATCATCTGCTGGAACTGAACCGTGACATCGAGGCCCTGCAGGAGCAATATGCGGCCTTTGTGCGGATTCGTCAGGCGGCGACCCAGAGCTACCAGGGCTACGATCATGGGATCCGGCGCCAGCGGCAGCGAATCAGGGATGCCGAGGAACAGGTGACGGTGCTGATGGCCCGGCAGGGTCATTTCCTGGAGGAGATGGCCGTCGCCGAACTTGCAGCCCGTCAGGACCGACTGGCGGAATATCAGATCAAGGCCCGTTTCTCCCTGGCGGACAGTTACGATCGTGCCGCCCGGGCCGAAGGCCTGAAGAAGGTGGAGCCATGATCCGCACACGAAACCTGCTGCTGGCACTGCCCCTGGTCCTCTTTGCCTGTTCGCCCCTCGACGAACGGGGTACGATCGCCCAGTTGCGCGACAAACAGATCGAAATCAGGGAAGAAAAGGTGGTCGGCGGCCTCGAGAAGGCGATGGAAAGCTACCAGCATTTTCTCCGGGAGACGACGGACTCGCCTCTGGCTCCCGAAGCGATTCGTCGCCTCGCCGATCTCAAGGTGGAAAAGGAGTACGGAATCATTACCGATGGCACAGGTTCGGGCGCCGCCCTGCCCTCGGCAATGCCGGCTCCGGATACCTCCAGGCCTAAGGAAATCGCGGCGAACAAACCTGCCGCTGCTGTGCCGGGCGGCGAATCGGACGTCGATTTCGAACGGCGGGCCAGCCGTGCGGAAGTTGCGGCGATCGTCGAAGGGGAGCGGCCGGAGCCGGTTGCCGCCACAGACGACCTGGAAAGAGCAGGGGCACTCGAGGCAATCGAACTGTATCAGAAACTGCTGCGGGAATATCCGCTTTACGACCGCAACGACCAGGTGCTGTACCAGATGTCCCGTGCCTACGAGGAACTGGGCCGGGTCGACGAGGCCATGGAGGTCATGAACCGGCTGGTCCGGGATTACCCGAGGTCGCGTTATCTGGACGAGGTGCAATTCCGACGCGCCGAATTCTTCTTCACCCGGCGCAGGTACCTGGAAGCCGAGGACGCCTACACGTCGATCGTGGAGACCGGCGTGGCCTCCTCCTTCTATCAATTCGCCCTCTACAAGCTGGGTTGGACCTTCTATAAACAGGAACTTTACGAAGACGGCTTGGACCGGTTCGTCGCCCTGCTGGACCATCAGGTGGCGGTTGGGTACGACTTCGAACAGACCGAAGACGAGCCGGAACGCAAGCGGATGGACGATACCTTCCGCGTCATCAGCCTGAGCTTTTCCTATCTCGGCGGCGCGGACGTGGTAGTCGACTATTTTGGCACGCGGGGGCGGCGCAGCTTCGAGGACCGGATCTATTCCAATCTCGCCGAATATTATTACGACAAAAGGCGTTACGCCGACGCTACCGCAACCTACGACGCCTTCGTCAGCCGCAATCCTTTCCACAAGATGGCGCCCCATTTCGACATGCGGGTGATCGAGATCAACATGGCCGGCGGCTTCCCCAGTCTGGTCATCGATTCGAAAAAGACTTTCGCCACCCGCTACGGTCTCAAGGCGGATTACTGGCAGCATTTCGACCCTTCCGAAAATCCCCAGGTCCTCGGCTATCTGAAAACCAACCTGAAGGACCTGGCCAACCACTACCACGCCCTCTACCAGAACCCGAAACAGGCTGAAGAGAAACCGGCAAATTTCACCGAGGCCCTCCACTGGTACCGGGAATTCCTGGCGTCCTTCCCGAAGGAAACGGAATCGCCGGACATCAATTACCAGTTGGCCGACCTGCTTTTGGAAAACCGCTCCTTTGCCGACGCGGCAATGGAGTACGAAAAAACCGCTTACGATTATCCCGCCCACGAAAAATCGTCCAAGGCGGGCTATGCCGCCGTTTTCGCCCGCCGGGAGCAGTTGGCCGCTCTTGCCGAGGACCGGCGGGATCCGGTGCGCCGCCAGGTGGTAACGAGTTCCTTGCGCTTTGCCGAAACCTTCCCCGAACACGAGCAGGCGGCCATCGTACTGGGTGCGGCGGCGGACGACCTCTACGCCCTGAAGGATTTCGAGCAGGCGATGGTCACTGCAGACAAACTGATCCAGTCCTTTCCGCAGGCGGACCCCAATGTTCAGCGCAGTGCCTGGCTGATCGTCGCCCATGCCTCCTATGAGCTGTCGCGCTACGCCGAGGCTGAGAACGCCTACGTCAAAGTCCTGGCCATGCTGGCGCCGGAGGACGAATTGCGGGCAAGTCTGACCGACAACCTGGCGGCCTCGATCTACAAGCAGGGCGAGGCGGCCAATGCCGCCGAGGATTACCGGCTGGCGGCCGATCATTTTCTACGGGTGGGCCGGATGGCGCCGAGTTCCAAGATCAGGCCGAACGCGGAGTATGATGCCGCGACCGCTCTTATCCTGCTCAAGGACTGGAGCGCCGCCGCCGTCGTGCTGACCGGATTCCGCGAATCCTTCCCGGAACACGAGCTTCAGCCCGAGGTCACCAAGAAGATCGCCTTTGTCTACCGGGAGGACGGGCGGCTGGCCCAGGCCGCAGAGGAGTACGAGAGGATCGAAAGGGAGTCCGAAGATCCGGAGGTTCGCCGGGAGGCCCTGCTGGTCGCTGCGGATCTTTATATCGAGGCGGAGCGCAAGGATCGCGCCCTGGATGTCTACCGGCGCTACGTCGCCGACTTCCCGAAACCTGTCGAGCTCAACCTGGAAACCCGGAACAAGATCGCCGAATTCCTCAAAACCGACAATCGGGTCGCCTACCTGGAACAGCTCAAAAAGATCGTTTCCATCGAAGCCTCGGCAGGGGGTGAGCGCACCGAAAGGACCCGTTACCTGGCCGCCAAAGCCGCCCTGGTGCTGGCGGAGCAGAATTTCGACCGGTTCGTTAACATTCGTCTGGTCAAACCCTTCCAGGACAACCTGCGCAAGAAGCAGGACCTGATGAAAGTGGCGACTCGGGATTTTGGCAAACTGCTGGATTATGAAATAGCCGAAGTGACTGCAGCCTCTACCTTCTACATGGCTGAGATCTATGCCCACTTCAGCAAGGCCCTGATGATTTCGGAACGTCCTGATCTGACTTTTGACAGCTACACTATCCAACCTGGCGACAACCTCACCAAAATCGCCAAACGAACCAAATGCGATATCAGCAGGATTGTCAACGCTAACGATTTAAATAAATCGAAAATCCTCGTTGCAGGAAAAAAACTCAAAATACCTCGAGGCTTGTACCCCGAGGAGCTCGAACAGTATGAGCTGGCTCTCGAGGAGCAGGCCTATCCCTTCGAGGAAAAAGCCATCAAGGTGCATGAAAGCAACCTTCAACTGCTGTCCCAGGGGATCTTCAACGACTGGGTGAACCGCAGTCTGGAAAAACTGGCTGTGTTTGTGCCGGCCCGCTATGCCCGGGCGGAGGAGGCCAGCAGCGCCATTCCTTCTCCGGGTCATTATACCTTTGCCATCGTTCGGCCGGTTTCGTCCCCGGCGGAAGATCCGGCGGAGGTCGAAAACAAGGTCCAGACTCCGGATGGGGAAGCCGCGACCGGCGAGCAAAGCGAACCTGAGCTGCCAAATGCCGCGGCACAGCAGCAGGGATGAATGAAAGGATAGGGGGAAGAAATGCCTGACAGAATCAGATATCCGGGATTGAAGGGAAAAATGGCTATTTCCACCGGATTTACCATCCTGGCCGTGGCTCTTTCGATGGCTTTCGGCTGTGCCCCCGGCGGCAAGCTCCCGCCGGTTGCCGAAGCCCCTGAAGTCCCGCCGCCGTCGGCCCAGATTCCCGTCTCAGAAGAGACAGGGGTGCAGCGTCTGGCCGACGGACGAGAGGGCTTTTCCATCGTGCAGCCCTCTACCCTGGACGGCGCGGCCCTGGCCGACTTCGAGCGTGCCGTTGTCCTGATGAACCAGGCGGATTACTCCGGGGCCATCGCCTTACTGGAAAAAGTGGTCGAGAAGTTCCCGGAAAACACGGCGGCCCGCATCAACCTCGGCATGGCCTGTGCCCGAAATGGTCAGGCCGAGCAGGCTGAAACCCATCTGCAGAAGGCTCTGACCCTGTTTCCCGGTCATCCGGTCGCCTGCAACGAGTACGGTCTGCTGCTGCGCAAGGCCGGGCGGTTTGCCGAGGCGCGGACAATTTACGAACAGGCCCTCGCAAAATTTCCCGAGTACCTTCCGGTGCACAAGAATCTCGGGATTCTCTGCGACATCTATCTGAACGACCCGGCCTGCGCGGTCGGCCATTACGAAATCTACAGTGAGGCGACGCCTCAGGACGATCAGATCCGGATATGGATTGCAGACCTGCGGATGCGGCTGGGAAACAGATGATCGGGTGGCCGCCGGTGAGGAGACGTGGGGACAGGGCAAACACATGGGATAGGGCGGACACAGGGGTCCGCCCCTACGGGGGAACAATGAGGCGAAAATTGATGATATGCCTGTTTTTGGCTCTGGCCATCGCTGTTCCGGCCCTGGCCGAGGAGAAGGGCAAGGAGGCGAAAAACGGGGAATCGGAAGCCAAGGAGTTGTCCGGCATGTCGATCGTCGGCAACGACGAAGCTCCGAAATCTCTCTATATCGTCCCATGGAAAAGTTCAGAGCTCGGCATCGAGACCGGGTTGAGCCTGATGCTCAACAATGGCAATGCACCGGTGGATCGGGACGTTTTTCAGCGGCAACTGGATTTCTACGAGGTCGCTTCGGGCAGGTAAATCATAATCGGGATCGATTTAAGTCACTCGACCAATAAGCAGACACGACTTCAGTCAAGTCACAACCAGGATCATATTTTTGGAACAGGAGGAACAAAGATGGGCGTTTTCTATTCTCTGGTGAGTTTTTTCCAAAAGGGCGGATTGTTCATGTATCCCATTCTGCTCGTTTTCACGGTGGGCATGGCGATCGCCATCGAACGATGGATTCAGTTGATCCGCACCCGCAACGCCAACCGCAAGATGTGGAACCTGCTGCAGCCGGTGCTGGTGAAGGGGGATTTCGACAAGGCCCGGGAAATGGTCGACAAGGATCAGTCGACCATCTCCCAGATGCTGGGAATGGGGCTGGCGCGGCAGGGGGCTGTCCGGCGGCGTGAAGATATCGAAATCGCCATGGAGGAGAGCATGATGGAGATTATCCCCCAGTTGGAAAAGCGCACACCCTACGTCGGCCTGCTGGCGAATATCGCCACCCTGCTCGGATTGCTCGGCACCATCATGGGTCTGATCGAGGCGTTTACTGCGGTCGCCAACGCCAACCCCGCTGAGAAGGCCGACCTGCTGTCGGCCAGCATCTCGGTGGCCATGAACACCACGGCTTTTGGACTGATAGTCGCCATCCCCCTGCTGCTCATCCACGCCAAGCTGACCTCGACCACCGGTCAGATTGTCGACAGCCTGGAGATGGCTTCGGTCAAGGCCCTGAACAGCATTTCCAACTTTGCCAAACGCCAATACCCGACGAGCTGACCATGGCCAGACGACATCACTATCGGACATCGAGGAGGTCCGGGGAAGCACCTGACCTCGACATCACGACCTTCATGAACCTGATGGTCGTTCTCGTTCCCTTTCTGCTGATCGGCGCCGTCTTCTCGCGGGTGACGATCCTGGAGCTGAGCGTGCCGACCGCCGCCGGCGGTTCTGCTGTCGCAAAGCCGAATTTCACCATCGAGGTGATCGTTCGCAAAGCCGGACTGGAACTGGCCAACGGTGCCAGCGTCGTGGCGGCGCTTCCGAAGAAGAAAGACCAGTACGATATGGAAACTTTGAACGAAATGCTGGTCCGCCTGAAGAAGGACTATCCGGAAAAGGACGACGCCACGGTCCTGATGGAACCAGATATCGAGTACGACTCTCTCATCCGGATCATGGATGCGTTACGGGAAACCGAAGTCAAGGCGGAGCAAGGGGACGAGATGGTAAAAGTAGAGCTTTTCCCCCGCATATCGATTGGAGACGCGCCATGAGAGAATCGCGACGCATGAGGCGCATGGAACGGAACCGGAAAAAGGTGACGGGCCTGAATCTGACCTCGCTGATGGACGTGTTCACCATCCTGGTGTTCTTTCTGCTGGCCAACTCCTCTTCCAGCGAAGTTCTGGCGACCCCGAAGCAGATCAAGCTGCCGGATTCCATTGTCGAAACCAAGCCGCGGGAGACGGTTGTCATCCTGGTCGGCCCCGAATCTGTCCTGGTTCAGGGAGAACCGGTGATCGGCACCGCCGACCTGCTGGGATCGAAGAGCGAGGATGTCCCGGCCATAGCTGACCGGTTGAATCAGCTTGAAAGGAACATCATCGGCATAAGCACCAAGGCAGCGGTGGCCGGCAAGGAAGTCACCATCTTGGCGGATAAAACCATCCCCTTCAAGGTGCTGAAGAAAGT
The DNA here is from genome assembly GCA_041390365.1 of Syntrophotaleaceae bacterium. Classification (NCBI taxonomy): domain Bacteria; kingdom Pseudomonadati; phylum Thermodesulfobacteriota; class Desulfuromonadia; order Desulfuromonadales; family Syntrophotaleaceae; species Syntrophotaleaceae bacterium. Next base: position 1,139,307 of record JAWKQB010000003.1, read on the forward strand.
CATGTCAACCTGTACGGGCTCGGGATACGGGAGGATTTCCCTCGCGGTCATCCAGAAGGCCCCGCAAAGCTAGGATGATTTCAGTGGACGCATCCATTTTGGCCCAGGAATTGGCGCCCCTGAACGCCCAGATCGAGCAGGCCCGGAAACGGTTGCAGGAACTGCAGGCCGAACTGCGCGTGGCAGAGGCGGAGGTCGAAACTTTCGCCGAAGAAGAAAAGCGTTTCGATTTATTGCGGCAGATCAGCACCGCCCTTGAACAGTTGGGTGAACTCGACGCGCAGGGTCTCTTCTGGGAAGGTTTGCCGGGTTCCCCGGATCCGGCCGAGCACCTGATTCGGCTGCAGGCAAGGACTATCGACTTCGAGGAGGAAACCCGGGAGGCACGGGAAGTCCGGGATTCCCTCCAGGCGATGGTCGACCAGCAGCTCGACGAGCTGGACTATCTGCACGAAGAGGTGCATGACGCCTATGCCCGGGAGGAGAGACGCCAGGAAGAATTTGTTGTTGAAAGGGACCTTTCGCCGGTTCCCTATCGACAGATGGTTATGCCCTGGCACATGCAGGGCGAGAGCGAGCGGCGCTTCCGCAAGGTGCTGCTGGGTTCGCTGTTCTGGTCCCTTCTCTTCGGAATCCTGATTCCGCTGGTGACGGTACCGATACCGGATCGCCGGATCGTGATGCCCGAGATTCCGGAACGGCTGGCCATGCTGGTCAAGAGCGAACCGCCCAAGCCGGCGCCGGTGCCGAAGCGGCTGGAACGGGAGGAGAAAGCCTCGCCCGACAAGGTCGAGCCGACCAAGGCCGACCAAAAGCAGGCCAAAGCCGATCAGGGCAAGAAAAGCACCAAGCCCAAAGCGACGCCTTCCGGCGGCAGTGGCGGTGGTGGCTCCCAGACTGCACGGTCACGCGCCGAAACCACAGGGGTTCTGGCCTTCAAGAGTTCCTTCGAGGATTTGATGGATGAAGTTCCGGTGGCCCGGCTCGGCGCCGAGGCGCGGTTGAACAAAAATGTTCCCCAGGTGGCGGGACAAGCCCGGGCCCACCGCTCGTTGGTGGCCATGCAGGGCAGCGGCGGCAGCGGCGGAATCTCCAACCTGGGCGTCAGCACGAACCTCGGCAACGGCGGCAATGGCGGCGGCGCCGGCTACGGCAGGGGCGGCGGTTTCGGCCGCGGCAACGGCACCGGCAGCGGCGACGGCGACGGCATAGGCTTCGGCCGGGTCGAGAGCGCCGTGGCGGGACTGAAGGAAGAGGCCGGCAGACCTCTCAGCGACGGCCCAGGACCGGGACGGACCGACGAGGAGATCCAGATCGTTTTCGACCGCTATAAGGCGACCCTTTACCGGATCTACAACAAGAAGCTGCGGGAGGATCCGACCCTGCGCGGCAAGCTGCTGCTGCGGCTCACCATCGAGCCGGGCGGGGAGGTGTCCCTGTGCCGGGCCGAATCGACCGACCTGGCTTCTGAAGAACTGGTGGCCCAGATTGTCGAGCGGGTCAAGAGGTTCAACTTCGGTCCCAAGGAAGGAGTGCCGAAGACGACTATACTCTACCCGATCGATTTCCTGCCGGCCGGATAGGAGGTTTAAACAGGAAGAGACCAATCCGGTCCCGATAGCGATTCCGTTGTTTAGGAATCCTTGTCGGGACCGGATCTGACATTGGGAGGGCAAATGAAGCAGAAAATCTGGTGCTTAAACGATTCTGAGCATGTGGACTCCACGGTTTCTCCTGTCGGGCAAGGAGCGGCGGAAAATTCCGAAAGCCGATCCCGGCACTTTTCGAAGCCGAAAAACCCGGCTTGGGCCTTCAGCCTTTCGATGATCTTCTGGGGGGCCGGGCATCTTTATCTGCGGGCCTATCGCTCCGGCTCGGTTTTCCTGGCCGCCATGTTTTTCTTCTATGTCCCCCTGGTCTCTTTGTGGTTTTTTCGCCCCTCCATCGGCCGGCTCGCGGCCGATACAGGAATCCAGTCCGTGGTTCTGCTGGTCAGCTTTTTCGGCTTTCTGACCCTGGGAGTCGTCTGCTGGTTCGCAAATGCCGTCGATGTCTATTATCGGGCAGCACGCCTGCGCGCTTCAAAGTTTCGAGGTGTTGACAATGAATATCTGCCTCTGGTTTTTTCCCTGGCATTCCCTGGATGGGGCCAGTTTCTGAACGGCCAACCGGGAAAAGGCCTTTTTTTTCTTCTGACGGCAGGGGCGGGTGTTCTCTCCGTCGTCCTGCTTGCCGTTGCGCCTCTGGCCTGGCCGGCTGTCAAGAGTGGATCGGGCAGCGGACTGCTCGAAGCCTGCCTGGTTACGGCAGTGCTGGTGGTTGTTCTGTCCAGCCTGTTTTGGGTGATCGGCGTTTACGACTCCTTTGTTTCCAGCAAGGAACTTTACCTCGAAAAGTTGCGGAGATACCCGGCGGACAACGCGATGCTCCGTAGAAGAGCATTGAAACGTCTTTTCCCACGTCTGAACGCGGTACTCGGCCTGTTGTTGGCGGTTTCATTGAGTTATCAGCTGGTTCCCGAAGGGTACTATCTGCAGGTCCTGCAAAAGTGTCGCAGCAACGCCATAAGCCAGGAAATGAAAATCATCCCCGCCCTGATAAACAGGACCATAGAATTTTTTCGCAGGTAGGAAAGTTGTCCTCCCCGGCCGATGTTGGTCATAGCGAGTCGGCAAGTGGTAAACTGGCCTTATGGCCGACAGGGAAGAGGAGGATACATGCCCACGCCGATCCAGCAACTCAGTCCGCTGCGCAATACCACCCATGCCGAAGACCCCGCCGCCCTGACCGCCGAGCAGCTGCGGCATTTCGGTATCGATCCTGAAAGCGATTACGGCAGAGCACTCGCCGATCTGACCCTCAGGCTTTACCAGGCCCAAGGGGCGGTGCACGAGTTGTGGCGCCTCACCTCGGAGACCCTTGGAGGACTTGAACGGGAAGACCGGATCGCCTGGTTCAACGCCAAGCGGTTCGCCTCCTTCCAGCTGGCCAAGATCCTCGATGCCCTGCAGAATCCGTTGCGGCGGACCTATCGGTCGATCAGCGTGCGACCCCACGGTTTTGCGGGTCGCGGGGCCTATCCTCTGTTCGACAATGTGGCGGCGATCTTCAGCGCCAACCCGGTCATCACCCGCACGGCCACCTACCTCTTTGCCTGTACCGAGTGGGTCGAGGACGCCTTCCACGGACGGGAACCGCTGCTGGATATCTATTCGCGGCTTTTCAACCCGACCTCCATCAGCCTCGCCCATCACATGGTCGACCTGGAAGCCGGCCCTCTGGCCGGGGAGTACCTGGCCTGGAATTTCAATTCGGGCATGGCCGCTATCGACAGCGTGCTGGCCCATGTGACCGGAGCCCGGGATATTATTGTCGCCAGCCGCAACGTTTACGGCGGCACCTACCAGCTGCTGCACGACTGGTATGCCAAGAAAGGCAACCTCGACATCGCCCTCGAATGGTTCGACGGTTTCGACGGTCCGGCCTTCGAAAAGGCGTTTCAGCAGACCCGGGAAAAATATGCCGGACGTCTGGAAGAGGGGAGACGGATCTATGTCTACCTCGAATCCCCCTGCAACCCTCACGGCACCATCCTCGACGTGCCCGAAATCAGCCGCATCGCCCACCGGCACGGTTCTCTGGTGATCTGCGACACCACCGTCGGCACCCCGGTCCTTTTTCCGGTCCTGCAGCGCCGGGATCTGCAGGAGCGTCCCGATTTCGTCATCCATTCCTATACCAAGGACCTTTCCGGGAGCGGCACCACCATCGCCGGCGTGGTGATCGGCCGCAACGAGCGGATGTTTCTCCCCAAGGGGGAGAGCGCCGTCATCGACGGACCGGACGGGCGGCCTCAGACCATCCCCTGGGAGGAGACCCTGTTCTGGAACGTCTACTACGTCAAGGGGGCTTTTCTCGATGCAGACAAGGCCTTCGAGGTCCTCAACGGACTGCGCACCCTGGAAGGCCGCATACTTCAGAAAGGGATCAACACTCTGGTGCTGACCCGGATCCTCGATCGCCATCCCGACATCAATGTCCACAGCCCGGCACTGGAAGACCATCCCAACGGCCCGCTGCGGGAGAAGCTCATGTTCCTCGGACTCCCCGCCCCGCTGTTTTCCATCGATTTCGAGGGGAAAAAGGGGCGTCCGCCGGTTCCCCGGGACGCCTTCAAACGTTTCTTCGATTCCCTCGAGCCGGCCGTGGGGCTGCAGGTCAGCCTCGGCCAGACCAACACCATGGCGCTCTGCCCGGCCCTGACCAGCCATTCGGAACTCTCCCCGCAGGCCCTGAAGGAGGCCGGGATCGCCCTCACCACCACCCGCATCTCCGTGGGCCTGGAGGACCCACGGGCTCTGATTGCCCACATGCTGCGGGCGGCGCAGCTGGCCATCGAACCGTCCTGCCCCGGCTTCTGCGCCGGTTTCCCCGAGGCGGACGAAATCGACCGCCTCTACCGCACCGCCTATCTCGCATACCACCGCCGCTTCATCGAGGCCCAGCCCGACTTTACGATCCTGGCTTCATAAACAATAATGGGTTGGATCGGTTATTTTGGGCGAGAAGTCGTGCTCTCAGGAGGTGGCTGTGGTGCCATCTACAGCGAAGGGCGGTACGGAAACAGAGCCCCTCGTGCTTCAGCCGGATTGGACAGATGAGATATGCCGGAACAACTTCTTAGACACATCCTGACTTACCTTCTGCCGGGTGTAAATTAACGGTTCACTTGAAATTGTCGGATTTATCTGAAACAGGAAGCATTTGAATTTTGCTGAAACCACCACATACTGGAAAAGGCTCCCCTGTGACATGACGCATAGCTTTAAGCGGCTCGATTCTCGGTGGGGTTGACTTATTGCTGGAAGAGGTCTACTGACACAGAATATAAGCAGCAAAAATTCAGCCGACGACAAAAAATCAATGCAACGCATCGGCCTCGAATGCTAGGGTTTTAACGTGCGCGAGACTGCCAGGGTTCTTGCCAAGGTCTTTGACGAGGCGTTGCTCCCTGCGGTTGGAAGAAAAAAAGGAAGATTGGCCCGACTGCCCCCTTCTCCGCAGCCGCCATTCCCCTGTCCTACCCCTTCGTTTCCTTCCGCAGACGATTGAATAATCTTCTGCGCCTGGTAAACCTTTCCGTAGAACTACACCATGGGCGGTTTTCCTGCGTTGCTGCACAGGGGTGCAGCAACTGTGAAGTACGTACTCTGGCTACAGGAGGCAATCATGGCGAAAAGAATCTTCTTCATCTGCATGGCACTGCTCTTTGCGGCCAGCAGCGCTTCGGCAGAACCGTACCTCAGCCTGGGCGGAATGTGGATCGATTTGAGCGATGCCGATGTCAGCGCACCTGGTCCTGACTGGGAGGTTGGTTTCGACGATGGCTGGGGCGCATTTGTTGCGGTCGGCCAACAGTTTGAACTGTTCCGGCTGGAAGGCGAGGTTGCTTACCGCAGCAATGATATCGACGGCATCGGCATCGGTGGCATCAGAGCGGGGAACGGCGACAAGGTCGAGGCCATAAGCGGCATGGTCAATACCTACCTCGATTTCGACTTGTGGCAGTTCAGCCCCTTCATCGGCCTCGGTACGGGCGTGGCCAGAATTGACGCCGATTTAGGGACGGTAACGGGTTTCGGGAAGGTGGACGACGACGATTACGCTTTCGCCTGGCAGGCCATGGTCGGTCTCAGCTTCGCCATGCAACCGGTGGGTTTCGACGTCGGCTACCGCTATTTCGATGCTGAAAATCCCAAGTTTGGTAATTTTACAGGCGAATACGAAGGGCACAACATTTACGTCGCTATCCGCTTCTAAGGAAAGCAGAAAGACAAGCAGCCCGCGGCAGTCATAACCGCGGGCTTTTTAATTTACTACTAGGCCGACCTGGGGTCGACTCGCCCAAGAAAGGAAGACTCGGGAAGGCTAGGGACGGTCCTGCTTTATTGCTTTAAGGAAAGAAGATGACAGTCCGATGGGGTGCCGATTTTTCACCACATCTGAAACACTTAAACGGCCACTTAATTTTCCAAAATAGCCATTCCAATTTGTTGCTCCAGATTGTTTTCTGGCTTTAGATGGGATTTATGGGACACCCCAGATCGATACAATGGTCATCCGTCCCTTTTTCACCGACCTTTCAAAAGCTCTTCCTTCTTTTCTTTCGTTCCCTTTAGACCCTCAAAACCTACGCCACCAACCCCTCACGCCCCGATTTGTGCAGGTAATAGCCGTAATCGCCGTCATAAGTCATTAACTGGCCGTGGTCGACTTCGAAGACGCGGTTGACGAGTGAGCGGAGGAAATGGCGGTCGTGGCTCACCAGAACTACGGTGCCGGTGAAGCCTTGCAGGGCTTCGAGGAGGATTTCGCGGGAGGCGATGTCTAGGTGGTTGGTCGGTTCGTCGAGAATCAGGAAGTTGAGGGGTTTGGCCAGGAGGGTTGCGAGCACCAGACGACTTTTTTCTCCGCCGGAGAGGATCTCGATCCGTTTTTCCACGTCGTCGCCCTGAAAGAGGAAGGCGGCGCAGAGGTTGCGTATGACACCGACGGACGCCATGGGCAGGGCGTCGCTGACCGTTTCCAGAACGGTCTTTTTCGGATCGAGAATATCCATGGAGTGCTGGCTGAAGTAGCCCGCATGAACGCTGGCCCCGATGGTGACGGTGCCATGGGTGGGTTCGGTCTGGCCGGCCAGAACCTTGAGGAAGGTGGATTTGCCGGCGCCGTTCACCCCGGTGACGGCGATCTTTTCGCCGCGCCGGATCAGACCCGAGATCCCGCTGAAGACCGGATGGTCATTGCCTTCGGGGGTTGTCCAGCTCTTGGTCAGGTCCTGCAGGAGGACCACGTCGTCGCCGCTGCGCGGCGGCTCGACGAATTCGAAGCGGATCTTCTTCTGTTCCGGCGGCAGGACGATCCGCTCGATCTTTTCCAGCTTTTTCACCCGCGACTGCACCTGGGCGGCATGGGAGGCACGGGCGGCGAAGCGGGCGATGAATTCTTCTTCCTTGGCCAGCATCTCCTGCTGACGACGATGGCTGGCCATAAGCTGTTCGCGGCGAATGTCCCGTTCCCGCAGATAAAAATCGTAATTGCCGCCATAGGTGGTGACGGTCTGATTGCCGACCTCGATGATCCGCGTCACCAGCCGGTTCATGAAGTCGCGGTCATGGCTGGTCATCAGCAGCGCGCCCTTGTAATCCTCCGCCAGCCAGTTCTCCAGCCAGACAATCGACTCGACGTCCAGGTGGTTGGTCGGTTCATCGAGCAGCAGCACGTCGGGGTTCAGGGTAAGGATTTTCGCCAGGGCGATGCGCATCTTCCAGCCGCCGCTGAACGCCTCCACCGGCCGGTCATGGGCTTCGGGACCGATGCCGAGGCCGGTGAGCACCGCCTGGGCGCGGCTTTCGAGATTGTAGCCGTCGCGGTGTTCGAATTCTTCCTGGGCGTCGCCATAGCGTTCCAGCAGTGACGCCAACGCCTCGTCGGACATCGGTTCGCACATGGCCCCTTCCATTTCGGCGATCTGCCGGCCCAGTTCCATGGTGCGGGCCGAAGCGGCCATGACCTCCGCCAGAGCCGAACGGCCGGCCATGTCGCCGACGTCCTGCGAAAAATATCCGATCACGGTATTTTTGCCGCAGGTCATCTCCCCGCTGTCGATCGTTTCTTCACCCGTTATCAGGCGGAATATTGAGGATTTGCCGGCCCCGTTGGGACCGACCAGCCCGGTGCGGGTACCGGCGGGGATCTGGAAACTGGCTTTCGAAAAAAGGATCTGCGACCCGTACTGTTTGGAAATATTGTTCAGGTGAATCATGGCGCCCCTCGGAATGTAAAGTCGCGCATTGGTACCACAGGCCGAGGGGTGGCGGCAAGGCTATAAAGGATGATCCATCCGTGCTGCACCTCACCTTGCAGTACCGGTGCCATAATATTGAACCCGGGATGTGGTATGCTTGTCGAAACCTGATTCGGTTCCAAAGGGTTGCAGACATGGATTACCGTTTTGGATCGAATACTTGTACAGGCCCGACCCCCTAATCTGTCTGGAGACTCTGCATCCATAAGAGCAAGAGGGGGCACCGATGACAGTCCCTGAATCACCCTCCCGGAATACCGCTCACAATCGATTGGCCCATCGTATCGGTCGGTTGATTCTTGCGGCGGGCCGAAATCTCCTCCTGATTCTCCTCGTCTCTTGGGCTTCTCTGGCGATCTATTACTCGAACCTGCCATGGCCATGGCTGCGCGCAGTGTTGGCGGCGTCGTTTCTTGCCTGCAATGTCTGGGTCTTGTGGCTGACCAAAAGACCCCACATGTTCTGGGCTTTCGCAGGACTGTTTGTCGTCGTGGCCGTTGCCTGGACCTTCATCCGGCCTTCGCATGATCGTCCGTGGCGGCCGAAGGTGGCGGTCATGCCACGGGCAATCATCGACGGCGATCGCGTGCGCTTTACGGGGTTCCGCAATTTCGAGTACCGCAGCAAAAATGAATTTACGGCGCGATACGAGGAACGCGAGGTGCAAATCTCGCATCTGACGGGGGTGGATTTCTTCATCTCCTATTGGAAGATCGGTCCTGTGGCGCACACCTTCGTCAGTTTCATCTTCGACAACGCACCGCCGATCAACATTTCCATCGAGACCAGGCCGGAGATAGGGGAGGGTTTTGACCCCGTCGCCTCGCTCTTCAAGCAGTTCGAGCTGATCTATATCGTGGGGGATGAGCGGGACATCGCGCGCGTTCGCACGAATTATCGGGACGAAGATGTGTTTCTTTATCATCTCAACACATCGCCTGCGGATGCCCGGCGGCTTTTTCTGGTCTATTTGAAGAGGATCAATGAGCTGGCCGATCGTCCCGAGTTCTACAATTTGCTAAGCAACAGCTGCACGATCAACATCATTCGTTATGCAAATGCCGCAGGCAGGCCTGGCGGTTTCGATTTTCGCCACCTTTTCAACGGGTTCATCGACGGCTATCTCTACGCCTCGGGCAGGATGACTGCAGCCTTGCCCTTTGACGAGCTGCGCCGGCGCTCGTGGATCAACAAGGCCGCGCAAGATGCCGGCGATGCAGAAGATTTCTCGCAGAGAATTCGGGCTTCCCTGCCCGCTGCCCCGCCCTGATATTTGCCATAACAGACGGAGCACTCTGGTTGATGCACTAGAGAGCCCTCCCTTTAATGAAAAAAACTCGGGCGTTGCCGACTGTTTATTCCATTCACTTCAAGGTCTCTTTCAGGAAAAATCCGAACCGCCGCCACGATTTTTCATCGGCGTCTTTGCGATAGCGGTCGCCGCCGAGGACCGTAAAGGCATGGGGGGCGCCGCCGTAGGTGATCATCTCGTGAGGAACGCCGGCCTTTTCCAGATTTTTGGCAAGGGCCGCGAAATCCTCCATGGTCACGCTGCTGTCAGCGGTGCCGTGAAGAACCAGGATCCTTCCCTCTACCTTTGAATAGTCCTGTCCGGGTGGGGTTTCCAGTCCGCCGTGAAAGGACACGAACCCCTTGAGGTCGGCTCCCGCCCGGGCCAGCTCCAGCACCGCCGCACCGCCGAAGCAGTAGCCGGCAGCGACGGCATTCCCGATGTCGGCGCCCTGGCTTCTCGCGGCCTCAAGACTTGCCTTCAGCGAGGCCCGCAGGCGGGCTCTGTCCTTGTACAGGGCCTCCGTCAAGCGCCGTCTTTCGGCGATTTCCGCAGGCCTTATCCCCTTGCCGAAGAGGTCGGCGGCAAACACCGCGTAGCCCATTTCGGACAGCATCTCGGACCGTTTGATCTCGTAACTGCCCAGCCCGTCCCAATCGTGAATCAGAAATACCAGCGGAGCTCTGGGCGATGGGCTCACGTAATATCCCTCGAAGGATTGTCCCGCCATCTCATAGTCGACGGCTCTGCCTGCGGCACCGGCAGAAGTGGCGAAAAGCAGGAGGCAGCTGAGTATAATAAGGTTTTTCATGTTCGGGTTCCTTCTCCTTTGGAGGCCAATATGCTACGCTTCCCTTAATCCGGGCCGGAGTATCCGCCGGGATCTCTCTTTTCGATTCATTATATCATTCGACCAACAGCAGCAAGCTGCTTTGCGGAATTGGCATGTTCCAGGATTTTATTTTTCTTGACAGGGAAATCTATAAGTTTAAAGTCTTTACCATTTAGGTTATTAAAGGATTAATTTTACGGAGCGATTGAAACATGAGCGTCTGGAAATGTGAAAAATGCGGATACGAAAAGGAAGGTCGCTGTAAACCCAAGAAATGCCCTTCCTGTTCCGAGACGGGACATTTTGTCAAGAAGGGATGAGGCCCCCTGAAAGTCATTTTATCGTGAGGGACACACGGCCGATCCGGAATTGAAGTCTATTGCCGACCTTCTGTTAAAGTGAATGCCAGGACGGTTGGCGGAAACCGTTCCTGACATTCCGATCCTTAGATCCTGGGTTCGATTCATGCAAAAAATCGTCGTACATCCCGGCAATGCCCACAGGGATGATTTTCTTTCGGTCTGCGTTCTGCTTGCAACCTGCGGTGACGCCGCTGTTTTCCGTTGTCAACCGACTGAAGAGGACTTGGCCGATCCCGAAACCTTCGTGATCGATGTCGGGATGGAATACGATCCTGAAAAGCACAATTTCGACCACCACCACGACCGGACCCTGCCTTGCGCCTTTCATCTGATAATGCAGCATCTGGGGTATCATGAGGATGCCATGCAGGTGTACGGCTGGTATCCCATCATGAACATGATGGATGTGGACGGTCCTCACAAGACCGCCGAGGACCTGGGGGTCGACCCCGGTTTTCTTCTGGCCTCCTCTTCCCCGATCGACGGTTACGTTCTGTCCCGATTCTCCCTGGTTTCCTCCTTGGGGAAAAGGGATCTGATCTACAAGTTCATGAAAGAAATGGGGAAAGCTCTGATCGGGCTGATCGACCAGAAAAAACAGCGCCTCGAACTGCTGAAAAAGGAGGCCAGGGTGGTTGAGGTAAAGCAGTTCAGGGCGATCGTCAGTACTATCAGTGAGGAGCCGAAGTTGTCGATGGAGCTTTTTTTCCGGCATCTTGCCGATCCCGGAATCGTCATGTGCATTACCCCCTCGGTCCGTTGCCGGGGATGGGAACTGCTGCGCCTGGGCAACAGCAGCATCGTGGACTTCAGAACCATCGCCAATCATCCTGGCATCGATTTCGTGCATGCCAATGGCTATGTCGCGACAACACGGAATCTCCTTCCGTTTGTGGAGATTGTCGAACTCGCATCAGAAGCCGTGCGGGATACCTAGTTTCGTACTCCTGCCCGCAACCCTGGCAGCCCTCCTTTCTCTCCTGGGCAGTCCATCTGTCCTCGCATGGCCGGAATCTTGCATAATTTTAATTGCGATATGAAAGGCGGATGATATTGTTGACAAAACCGGCTTTCAGGAAGGCGGGTCGGTGTCCCCCGCCGACTCAGGAGGAGGGGTCCCCGATGCATAAGATCTGCAGTTGGTGTCAAGCTGAAATCGGGTTTAATATTGAGTTGAAAGGCATAAGTCACGGCATATGCCTGAAATGCCTCAAAAAATACTTTCCGAAAGAGGCGGCCTCGATCATCGAAAAAATGAACCGAAGTTGACGAATTTTGCCGATCGTGAAGGTCCGCCCCGAGTCCATTGACACCTGTTGTCAAAAGGCAGCCTCTTATTTTCCTTTTGTCAGTTTAAGTTCCGGATAACAACAAACCCCGCTCCTTTGGAGCGGGGTTTGTTGTTATTGTCATTGAATGTCGGTTGAATCAGTCTCTATTCAGGAAGGACGGCACAGCAGATCAATTCCACCCGCCGGTTCTCGTACCGCCCCTCGGGGGTGGCGTTGGTTGCAACCGGAGTGGTTTCTCCGTATCCGCGAACCTTCAACCGCTCGCCGTCGAGACCGTAATCCTTGATCAAAGCTTCCCGGACGGCTTCGGCCCGCCGCAGGGAGAGTTTCTGGTTGTACGCGTCACTGCCGAGACTGTCGGTATGACCGGCTATGAGGATATAGGGGACGTTGGGATTGGCTTGAACGAACTCGGCCGCCTTCCTCACTTCATCCTTAAACTCCGGTTTTATCTCGGCCTTATCCAGATCGAAGTTGATATGGAGAGTAAGTTTCAGATCGCAGCCGGTTTCATCGACGGGCATGCCTTTGATTGTATTGGGGCACTTGTCCCGATAGTCGGGAACGCCGTCGCCGTCGCTGTCCAGCGGGCAACCTTTGGCGTCAACGGGAGCTCCCTGGGGGGTGCCGGGACATTCGTCGATGTCGTCGGTGACACCATCGCCGTCACTGTCCAGCGGGCAACCTTTGGCGTCAACGGGAACACCCTTGGGGGTGCCGGGGCACTGATCGAGATCGTCGGTCACACCATCGCCATCGCTGTCCAGCGGACATCCGTTGGCATCGACCGCAACTCCCCGGGGGGTGCCCGGGCATTTGTCGAGATCATCCGTCACGCCGTCGCCGTCGCTGTCCATCGGTTCGGCTTTGGCGGGCGCGGCAACGCCGGAAAACTGGAACTTCAGGCCGGCGGTGTAGAGCAGGTTGCTTTCCAGATTGCTTTCGTTGAAGGCCGCCAGATATCTCACGTCCGCCCGCAGGGCGATGTTTTCGGCGAAATAGTAAAGCAGACCGCCTCCGGCGTTCGCCATGAATTCATCGTCGTTGTCCAGGTCATAGAGTCCTGCACCCACCGCGAGATAGGGAACGAGCATGCTGTCCGGCATGAAGTGGTACAAGGCATCGAGCCGGTAGGTCATCAGATCCACATTGTCATCGGTGTCCTCCTCCTCCAGATTGGCCATGGAAACAACCGCTTCCAGGCCGAAGGCCTGGGTGAAGTTGTAGCCGAGACCGAGGCTGAAGGCCAAGTCTTCGTCCAGATTCTGATCTCCTTCCATGATGATTCCTCCAATCATCGGAGAAACCGATACAACTCCGGTTTTCAGTCCGGCCTGGCTGATCCCTGGAATGAGCAGGAAGATTAAAAACAGAAGGGCTAAGGCAGATCTCACGGTTTTCATGGCATGTCTCCCGATTGGAAAGAAAAGTGGATCAAATATGGTCAGGACAACGACTGAGAGCATACACCAATAATGAGAAAAATCAAGCGATGGACAAATTTTTGACGTGACGGGGAGCGAAGCCTCCAGGCGGGCCTGCAGGAGCCTTAGCGGGTCGGCAGGCGGTGGCAGAACAGGCAGCGGTAGCCGGCGGGATGATTGTCCGGCAGAGGGATGGCGTCGGGATTATGACAGTCGCCGCACCCTTTTTCCGCGGTTTTTTTGCCGTGAGCAACGGCTGTTTCGACAAACTGTTGGTGGATATCGTTGGCGGGCAGTTTCGGGGTGGTGGCGGGAGGGGCCATGAGCAGCAGGATGAGGACGGCGGCCCCGAGCAGCAGCAGCCCGGCATCGATGAAGCGGCGATACTTTTTCATTATTCTGTTTTCCGACTCGCGGAAGCGGCGAGAGTGGCGCAGCCGATGGCGCCGTTGTGCTGCGGGTAGCGGGGCAGGACAAGATCGGCACCGGTGGCGGCGCCGAGCAGGTGGCGAAAAGCCTGGTTTTTTGCTACTCCTCCGGTCAGGACGATCCTGTCGAGGGGGAATCGGCGCAACATCGGCATGACCCGCTTGATCAGGGTTTGGTTGACCCCCGCGCAGAGGCTGGGGAGGGAGTGGCCCTCAATGATCCTGCCGATCAGTTCGCTTTCTCCGAAGATGCCGCAGGTGGCATCCAGGGGAACGGGGTCGGCGTGATATTGGGCCAGTTCATCCAGCGAAATGTCGAGGACCTTGGCCATGTTTTCCAGGTAGCGGCCGGAGGAGGCGGCGCATTTGTCGTTCATCAGGAAATCGACCAGTATCCCGTCTTCGACCCGGGCCACCTTGGAGTCCTGGCCGCCGAGATCGAGCAGGGTGAAGGTCGAAAATCCGGTCTGCAGGCGGGCTCCGGCCACATGCGCCTGGATCTCGGGAACGATTTTGATGCCGGCCAGATTGAGGGCGTTGCGGCCGTAGCCGGTAGCGACCAGGGGAATGCCTGGGGTGTCGTCGAATCCGGGCAGATCAAGGCCTGCGAGGTCCAGCAGCAGTTGGCCATCCCGCCTGGACGCATGTTCCTTATAGAAGGGGATGGTGGGGACATCCCGCAGCCACAGGATCGTCTCCCCTTCCATTGCCGCGAACTTCACCTGGCGACTGCCGAGATCGATGCCGAAACCGGTCATGGCTGCCTCATGCGGAGCATTTCGACGAACCCCTCGATCCGGATCCTGGTGCGGGCGTCCAGCGGGCCGGGCCTGTCCCCTTCCAGGGTCAGGATCGGGGTCTTGAAGCGCTTGCGGACGATGAGGTCCTCGATCTGCCGGAAGCAGAAGGATTGCACATAGTGGATGATGCCGTGCACCTTGCGCCGGGAAATTTCCCGTTCGATATCGTCCAGTCGGAAAAAGATATCGTAGGGGTAGGTGTATCTCCGGTATTGCTCAACGATGGAATCGACATTGTAGGGCATGGAAAACTGGCGTTGGGTCTCATTGAACACCACCCGGGCGCCGGCCTCCTCGAGGGTCCGGTAGAGATCGGTGAATATCGGGGGCACGCCGATGTAGGCCAGCCTGAGGGATTCTGTCAGCGGCCTGCGGCTGTGCGCTTCTTCGAGAAAGCGGTCCAGGTCTTTTTCATAAACATCGGCGTCACCGTTCATGTCCGAGGTGCACACCTGAAAATAGTGGTTTTCCGCACCCGTCACCCGGTTTTCCTCCCAGGTCAGGCGATCGATTTCATGAACCTTCCGCCGGATCCGGTTGAGCTCGCGGCGTGCCTCCTCCACCTGCTCGCCGGTCACACCGAAGTAGCGGGCAAGTTTATCGATCTCGTGGGCCACACTCGAAGACGATCGATCGTAAGGGTAGGCAAATGGGATGGTGGTGACCCCGTGCAGCTGCAGGACTTCCATCAGGGCCTTGGTGTTGGAGCAGTCCCCTTCCGTGACGGCGATGACTTCACTGATGCCGCCACGCAGGGTGGCGCCGTAAAGACCCTTGATCCACCCGCAGCTGTTGCGGGGAAAACCGGCCATTTCCGCCTCGTCGATGAGGTCGTGGCAATGGGGATCGGTAATGAAGACGTTGTTCAGGTCTACCGGACGCCGCCCCGCGGCGAAAAGGATTTCCAACGGAATCGTAGTGGTGAATCCGACAGTATTATGCTGGGAGCTTGACAAGGGTTTCAATCGTGTTTGATGAATAAGAGATAGATCAGGGCGAATATCAGCACTAGGCCGCCCCCCAAGAAGACCAGCAGGGTATCCGAAAGGATGCCGTCGACGGCGGTGCCCTGCTGCAGGGTATAGTTGACCAGGCTGGCAAAGCCGACCAGCCCCAGGACAATCGAGAGCAGACCGTAGCGTCTCAGATAGACGGAAATAGCCGTAAAAATCGCCAAGCCGGCAAGAAACCAGGGATTGAAGATCAGGTCTCCGAGCTCTATCTCCCGCAGAAAATTCATGACCCGATCTGTTTCCAGATGTTGAAAAAAACCCAGTACCAGTTCCTTGAATGAAGAAGAGTTGTTCATGTGCCCCTCGGGGAATCCGCAATTCCTGCAACCGGGAATGCCGCAGTATAGCAAAACGCCTGCCAGAAACAAAGCCCAAAAGGGTTCCGCCCTTGACTTCGGTACGGTTTTGCTCCTATCATACCGGCTTTGGTTGGCTGTTTGTCTTAATCCCGGAACTTCATGATCACTTCCCCTGCAAGCCCAGATTGCAGGCCTTTTCAAGCCTCCTCTTCCATTCTGCGGGCTTGATCCGGCCCCCGACGCCGGTCTTGCGGGCAAGTCTCATGATTTAACTGGACGAGGTATTGCAAAGTTGCCTGAACGCGCTATCGGTGTATTCGATTCCGGGATCGGCGGTCTGACCGTTCTCAAAGAAATATTACGCTTCCTGCCCGGAGAGGAACTGTTTTACCTTGGGGATACGGCACGGGTCCCCTATGGCACCAAGAGCCCGGCGACCGTGCTCCGCTACGCAGTGGAGGCGGCGGGGTTTCTCGTGCGGCGTCAGGTCAAGATGCTGGTGGTGGCCTGCAATACCGCATCATCGGTGGCTATCTCCGAATTGGAGCAGCGTTACTGCCTGCCGGTGATGGGAGTCATTGAACCGGGCGCCCGCAGGGCCGCTTCGGTCACGCGCAGCGGCAAAGTGGGGGTTATCGGCACCGAGGGCACCATCCGCAGCGGGGCCTATACCCGTGCAATCCAGGCTCTGGATCCGGACATCAGGGTCTTTCCATCCCCCTGCCCCCTTTTCGTACCCCTTGTGGAAGAGGGGTGGGTGGATCACCAGGTCGCCCATCTGGTCGCTCGGGAATATCTGGAACCTTTGAAAGACCAAGGCATCGACACCCTCGTCCTGGGTTGCACTCACTATCCCTTGCTCAAGACGACCCTGCGCCAGGTTCTGGGTGACGAGGTCATGCTCATCGATTCGGCCGAGGAAACAGCTCATCTGGTGGCCGCCCTGCTTGGGAAAAACGGCTTTCTGCGGAGCGCCGCTCCCGGTCATCCCCGCTATTTCGTTACCGACGATCCGGGCCGCTTCACAAAGGTCGGAGGCGCCTTCGTCGGTTCTCTTTTGCAGGATGTCGAACTGGTGAATCTGGAAGATTAGATTGCATTCCCGAAGGAATTGACAGATGGAAGTTCCCTTCTGGGGAAAGATAGTCATTCTCGTTCTTTTGCTGGCCCTGCTGGTGATCGGCGTTCTCCTGTTTCAAAAATACCGGTCGGCCGCCCCGCAGCTGCCTGCCGCAACCGAAACGGTTGAGGAGCCGCAGGTCATCCGCGAGGTACGCCTTTATTTTGGAGACGACGAAGCCCTGTTTCTGGTGGCCGAGACCCGGGAGTTGGAAAACTGCCTTGAGGACGAGGCCTGTTTGCAACAGACCGTTCAGGCCCTGCTCGACGGCCCCAGTGGCGATCTGATTCCGATCATGCCCAAAAACGTCGCCATCAGGAGCGTATCCGAGCAGGAGGGGGTGGCCACCATCGATTTCAGTCGTGAATTCGTGACCGGACATCCGGGCGGTAGCGTTTCCGAACTCTTTACGGTTTATGGCCTCGCCAATACCCTGGCGGATAATTTCCCCTACATCCGGCAGGTTCGCATCCTGGTCGAGGGTCAAGCGATCGAAACCCTCAAGGGCCATGTCGATCTGAGCCGGGCGGTGGCCGCGGATTTCCGCTTTGTTCGCCGTCTCGATGCAGGAACCGGCACCGAGGCCGGTGCCGTACGGGGCGCCGAAGAGGTTACCGCGGATTTCCCGATGGCCGAGCCGGGGGAGGCCGAAACATTTTATCCTGAGGCCTACCCTGAGGCCAGTTCCAGCCCGCTGCAGGGGGAGATGCCTCTGCCGGAATCTGACCTGCCCGAGGAAGAGATGTTTCAGAACGACGGGGAAACCCCAACGGAGGTGACGCCATGAACGATTTTCTGCAGGCGATCGGGGAGCGGATTCTGGTGCTGGACGGAGCCATGGGAACCCTTCTTCAGGAACGGGGGCTGAAACCGGGAGGCTGTCCGGAGGAGATGAACCTGACCGATCCGGCCGTGGTCGCCGGAATTCACCGGGAATATGCCGAATCGGGCGCCGATATTATCGTCACCAACAGTTTCGGCGGCAGCCGGGAGAAGCTGGCCCATTACGGGCTGGAAAAAAGGGTCGCTGAAATCAATGCCCGGGCGGTTGATCTGGCCCGCGAGGCGGCAGGTTCGAAGGGATTCGTTGCGGCCTCCATCGGACCGACCGGGCGCTTTCTGAGACCGGTGGGGGATGCCGTTTTCGATGAAATGGTCGAAATTTTCGGGGAACAGGTGCGGGCCTTTGCGGCCGCGGGTGCCGACCTGATCACCCTGGAAACCTTCCTCGACATCGCCGAATTGCGGGCGGCGGTGATCGCCTGCCGCGAGTTTTCCGGTTTGCCGGTCATGGCCCTGATGACCTTCGAGGATGGCGGGCGTACCGTGCTCGGTACTTCGCCGCAGGCCGCCGCCGTGACTCTCGACGCTCTTCAGGTCGATGTGATCGGCTCCAATTGTGGTCTGGGCGTGGACGGGATCTATCAGGTGCTCGAGCGGATGCGGGAGGTCACCAACCGGCCGCTGATCGCCCAGGCCAATGCCGGACTGCCGAAGCTTGTGGATGGCCGAACCGTTTTCAACGCCACTCCCGAAGAGATGACCGCTTATCACGAGCGGATGATCCAGCTCGGCGTGCGGGTTATCGGAGGCTGCTGCGGGACCACTCCCGCTCATATCAAGGCCATGCGCGAGGCTCTCGAAGGCAGGGACCAGGCCTGGACGCCTCCGCCCCGGCGCTGTTTTCTCTCGAGCCGGACCGGCGTCGTGGAGATCGGCGGAAAGGCTCCTTGCGCCATCATCGGTGAGAGGATCAATCCGACCGGACGCAAGGGTTACGTGGCCGAGCTGCGGGAGGGCAAGACGGCCTACATCCGTCGTGAAGCCCAGGAGCAGGTTGTGGCCGGCGCCGACCTGCTCGACATTAATTGCGGCGCCCCCGGAGTCGATGAGCCGGCCTGTCTGAAAAGGGCGGTCCAGGCGGCCGTGGGGGTGACCGGCGTTCCGCTGGTCCTCGATTCCTCCGACCCGGCTGCACTTGAAAAGGGCCTCAAGGCCGCGGACGGAAAGGTGCTGATCAACTCGGTTTCCGGCGAGGAAAAGAGCCTCCGGGCCGTATTGCCCCTGGCCCGCAAGTATGGTGCGGCCGTCATCGGCCTGGCGCTGGACGGCGCCGGAATCCCGGAGACGGCCGAGGAGCGGGCAAGGGTGGCACGGACCATTCTGCAGGCGGCCGTGGGGATCGGATTGCCTCGCGAGGATGTGATCATCGACTGCCTGACCCTGACGGTCTCCGCCGAGCAGAAACGGGCCATGGAGACCATCCGTACCCTGCGGCTGGTGCAGGACGAACTTGGGCTAGCCACAGTGCTCGGGGTCAGCAACATCTCCTTCGGATTGCCGTCCCGTCCCGTCCTCTCCTCCGCCTTTTTCACCATGGCCCTTGAAGCCGGGCTTGCCGCCGCCATCATCAATCCGAAGGAAGAGAGGATGATGGATGCCTACCGGTCCTCCATGGTCCTTCTCGGCAAGGACCTGCGGGCGGAACGCTACATTGCCGCCTACAGCACCGCCGCTGCGCCCGCCCCTCCGGCGGCCGACAGTCAGGCGCCGATTCGGGAAAGGCTGGCGGCCGCCATCATCGGCGGCGACAAGGAAGGGGTCACCGGGTTGGTGGAAAAAGCCCTGGCCGAAAACCTCAGCCCGGCCGAAATCAGCAACGAAGGGCTGCTCCCGGGGCTGGAAGAGGTCGGCCGCCTGTTCGGCGACAACCGCATTTTCCTGCCCCAGGTCATGCTGTCGGCCGAAACCATGCAGACCGCCTTCGCCCGGCTTAAACAGGAAATGCAGGGGGCGGCCTCGTCGAGTCTCGGCCGGATTCTGATGGCGACCGTGGAGGGAGACATTCACGATATCGGCAAAAACATCGTCTGCACCCTGCTGGAAAACCACGGTTTCGAAATCATCGATCTGGGCAAGAACGTTCCGGCCGCACGCATTGTCGAGGAGGCCGAAAAACGGCAGGTGGATGCCGTCGGCCTTTCCGCACTGATGACCACCACGATCAATCAGATGGACGTGACCATAAAGCAGCTGCGGGATGCCGGAGTGCAGGTTTTCACCATGGTCGGCGGTGCCGTCGTTACCCAGGACTACGCCGATGCCATCGGTGCCGATCTCTATGCCGCCGACGCCATGGAGGCGGTCAAAAAAATCAAGATTCTTCTCAAAAAGCCGGGCCCGACAGTATCGGTTTGACTTCTATTTCAGCGGCAGGTGTGCGATGGCGGGTGGATTCAATCACAATTTCCATTACCAGGGCGAGATGTACCACGTGCAGACCGAGGACAGCGGGTCCAAAACCGCAAGGATCGTCACCCTGCTGTTCAGGGGCGGCACCATAGTGGCCTCGGAACGGTATTCCTACGTTGAACTGCTGGGGCGGGAGGACCTGCCCCTCCTGATCGAAGAGCGGATGAAGGAACAGCACAAGGAGATGGTGCTCCGGCTGAGAAGGGGAGAGTTCGACTCCGCCATGGGACAGGCGGGTGCCGAGGTCGATCCCGGGAATGAATGCACTGCTGGGGATATGCCCCAAATGTCGGATGATGATCTGGAAAAGCTGGTTTTTGCCTACCTGACCGTTGGGGATGACAGATACCGGATGTGATCCCCTGCACCACGGGCGATGCGGAAACAACAATGAAAGGAAGTTTGCGGCAGATGTTGAGCGAAGAAAACATCCGGGAGCTCGAAGAGACGGCCCGGCACCTCAGAGTCGAAGTATTGAAAATGCTCCATACCTCTCAGTCGGGGCATACCGGCGGCAGTCTGTCCGCCATCGATGTGATGACCGTCCTCTTTTTCCAGAGAATGCGTCACGACCCGAGCAACCCTCACTGGGAGGACCGCGACCGCTTCATCCTTTCGAAAGGGCATGCCGCACCGGCGCTCTACGCCTGCCTGGCCAACTGCGACTACTTCCCCACCGAGGATCTCAAGACCCTGCGTCGGCTCGGCAGCCATCTTCAGGGTCACCCGGACATGAACAAGACGCCCGGCGTGGAGGTCTGCACCGGGTCTCTCGGACAGGGGCTTTCCCAGGCCGTCGGCCTGTCCCTGGCCAACCGGCTGGCCGGACGTGCGTCCCGGGTGTACACCCTGCTGGGGGACGGCGAGATGCAGGAGGGGCAGGTCTGGGAGGCTGCCATGAGTGCAGCCCATTTCAAACTCGGCAACCTGTGCGCCATCATCGATCAGAACGGCTTGCAGATCGACGGAGAAACCGAGAAGGTCATGAACGTCGGACCGCTGGGACCCAAATTTCTCGCCTTCAACTGGCACGTGCTGGAAGTGGACGGCCACGACATCCGGGCCATTCTTCTGGCCCTGAACGAGGCCGAACAGGTCGTCGATCGGCCGACCATGATCATCGCCCGGACGGTCAAGGGCAAGGGAGTGCCCTTCTTCGAGCACAAGGCCAGCTACCACGGCGTCGCCCCCAGCGATGATGAACTTGAACGGGCCCTGCAGGTTCTGGCGTTGCACTGATACTGGCGACAGTGGGGACAGAGCTCGGGGCTCCCGCTTCAAAGGGACGCATAAATCCCCCGAGATCCTCAGGCTGAATAGATACCCATTTTCAATACAAGAAAGAGGAAAGCAGTGAGCGAAAAGATCGCAACCCGAGATGCCTATGGCAAAACCCTGCTGGAGCTGGGCGGCGAAAACGACAGGATCGTCGTTCTCGACGCAGACCTGTCCGGATCGACGAAAACAGCCCTGTTCGCAAAACAGTACCCCGATCGGTTTTTCAATGCCGGTATCGCCGAGGCGAACATGATCGGCATGGCCGCGGGACTGGCCGCCGGCGGCATGATTCCTTTCGCCTCGACTTTCGCCGTATTCGCCGCCGGCCGTGGATTTGAGCAGATCCGGCAATCCATCACCTATCCCCGCCTGAATGTGAAGGTGGTGGCCACCCACGGCGGCGTGACGGTCGGAGAGGACGGCGGATCTCACCAATCGGTGGAAGATCTGGCCATTATGCGCACTCTGCCCAACATGACGGTGCTCTGCCCCGCCGACGGACCGGAGACGGCGGCCGCCGTGCGCGCCGCAGCCGCATATGCCGGTCCGGTGTTCATCCGCCTGGGGCGCGGCAAGGTGCCGGTGGTGTTCGGACAGGATTGCTCTTTCCAGATCGGCCGCGGCGTTACCCTCCGCGCGGGCGGTGACATGACCTTCATCTCCACCGGTCTGATGACTGCCGAGGCCCTGAAGGCTGCCGAGATCCTGGCGGAGGAACGGATCGACGCCCGGGTCATCCATCTCGGCACCATCAAACCCCTCGATCTCGACCTGGTGCTGAAGGCGGCCCGTGAGACGGGAGCGGTGGTCACGGCGGAAGAACATTCAGTGATCGGCGGATTGGGAGGAGCGGTGTGCGAAGCTCTGGCTGAAGGATGTCCCGTACCCGTGGAGAGGGTGGGGCTGCGCGACCAGTTTGGTCAGTCCGGAACCGCCGAGGAACTGCTAACCTACTACGGACTTACGGCTGCACACCTGGTGGAAGCGGCCGAACGGGTCCTGAAGCGGAAGTAAAAGTCGTTTCGCGGCGGTTTTAATCGGGAATCCAGCCGCTAAAACCCTGGAATCCTGGATGCCCGATAGAATCTCTCGGGCATGACGGATCAAATCCGCGAAGGCAACCCAATTTAGCCCCGGCATATTTTGTCCGGTCAAAACAGTCCTTTTTCGAAGAGGCGCACCGTGCGAAAGCAAAAAGTTTTGCTGGTCGACGAGGATAGACAGCTCTGCAGTTCCCTTGCGGTTCAATTGACGGAACGGGACTACGAGGTGGCCAGTCTCTTCTCCGGCCAGGGGGCGCTGGAACTGCTGGCCGAGGAATCCCCCGACCTCCTGCTGCTGGAACAGGGGCTGGCGGATATGGATGGTCTCGAGGTCCTGCGGCAGGCCAAACAGCTCGACGAAGACCTGAATGTCATCCTGGTGACGACGTCCGATGCCCCGGAGGTAGCGGTACAGGCCCTGCGGCTCGGTGCCTTCGAATGTCTGCGCAAGCCGGTCAATACCGACGAACTGGTGCTGGTCGTCGAACGGGCTCTGGAAACAGGCCAGCTCAAGCGGGAAGTGGCCAAGCTGCGGTCCGAACGACCGGCCCGCTTCGGCGTCGAAAACATCATCGGCCGCAGTCAGGACATGAAGAAGATTCTGGCCATGGTGCGCAAGATTGCCCGCAGCGAAGCCGGCACGGTTTTCATCCAGGGCGAGAGCGGCACCGGCAAGGAACTGATCGCCAAGGCCATCCATTATGAGAGCAGCCGGGCTGATCACCCCTTTATGGCCATCAACTGTGCGGCCGTGCCCGAAACCCTGCTCGAAAGCGAGATCATGGGCCACGAGAGGGGCGCCTTTACCGATGCCAAGGTGCTGAAGAAAGGGCTTTTCGAACTGGCCGACGGCGGCACCGTCTTTCTCGACGAGATCGGGGATATGGCGCTGGCCATGCAGGCCAAGCTGCTGCGGGTCCTGGAGGAGCGCTCATTCCGCAGGGTCGGCGGCACCAAGGACGTCAAGGTCGATGTCCGGATCATTTCCGCCACCAACCGCGACCTGCAGAAGGCGATGGAGGAAAAAACCTTTCGTAACGACCTCTACTACCGAATCGGGGTGATTCCGATCCAGCTTCCGCCCCTGCGGGAGCGCCGGGAGGATATTATCCCGCTGGCCGAACACTTCATCAACCAGTTCAACAAGGAGTTCGGCAAGCAGGTCCGCGGCATTTCCCGCATGGCGGAAAAGATCCTCACCGAGTACGACTGGCCCGGCAATATCCGGGAGCTGAAGAACGTCATCGAGCGCTCGGTGATCCTCGAATGCGAGGAAACCCTGCTGGTGGAAAATCTGCCCCGCGAGCTGATCGACCGCACCGTCGGCACCGCCGGCCCCCTCAATTTCCGGCTCCCTCCCGAAGGGATCGACATCGAGGATGTGGAGCGGGAACTGATCCGCCAGGCCCTGGAGATGGCCGACGGCAACCAGTCCCAGGCGGCAAGGCTGCTCAACCTGGGCATCGACGCCCTGCGCTACCGGATGAAAAAGTTCGATTTCATGTAAGACAAAAGCGGGCCGCAGGGCCCGCTTTTGTCTTTCGGAGAAGGAAGTCGGACGATAAAGGAAGGAAAATTTTCATTATTAAAATATTTGACGTTAAGCCCCTATATCGGTATGAATGAATGATCATTTTCGTACTGTAATGCATGGAGGGGGCATGCCGGGGAAAACCTGGTCGATGATCAACCACAACCGCGCGCCGGAGCAGATCCGGTGGGCGGTTTTTTATTTTCATACGGCAGGATATTTGTCCCTGATTGATAAGGAGGGGATCTGTGCAAGATTATTATGCTCATTCAACCGAATCGAAAATCAAGGACGATTGGCAGACTCTTGACGAACACCTCCGGAATGTCGCCAATCTGGCCAGCATGTTTTCATCGGTTTTCTGCGCCGGAAAATGGGGGAAGTTGTCCGGCCTCTTGCATGATGCCGGAAAAGCATCGGTGGCTTTCCAGCGCAGGTTGGAGGGGCAGCAGGCAAGGGTTGATCATTCAACTTTTGGCGCCCGCCTGGCCCGAGAAAAGGGCGGGCTGTTCGGACTGATCCTGGGCTATGTGGTGGCCGGGCACCATGGTGGCATCCCTGACGGGGGCGAACAGGAAGGGCAACTGCACTTCCGTTTGAAGCATGGCAAGGTGCCGGAAGATGTTGAACTTCTTTGGGAGATAGATTTTCCGACGGAATTGAGGCCGCCATTCAAACCAGCCCGAGACCGGGGAGGCTTCAGTCTGGCCTTTTTCTGTCGCATGCTTTTCTCCTGTCTGGTCGATGCGGATTTTCTGGATACCGAGGCCTTTTGCGACCCAGAAAAAGTCGAGTTTCGGCCGCCTACTGTTTCCTCGCCGTTGTTTGCCGAGCTCAAAAGGCGCCTCGACAACCATCTTGAAGCAAAAGCACGCGCGTCCGTTCCAACTCCCGTCAACAAATGGCGTCAGACCATTCTGGCCCAATGCCGGGGGAAAGCCAAACTTTCACCGGGCTTTTTCTCCCTCACCGTTCCCACTGGCGGTGGCAAAACCTTTTCCTCTCTGGCGTTTGCCCTGGAGCATCTTGTGGCAAACGCGGAAGTGTCCGGATTGCGTCGGATCATCTATGCGATCCCTTTCACCTCCATCATCGAGCAGAATGCCAGGGTATTTCAGGATGTTCTGGGGCGTGAGCATGTTTTGGAGCATCACTGCAACTACAGGGGGAGCGATGATCCCGAGGATCGTGCCTACAGCCGTACGCGGGGCCTGGCTGTCGAGAACTGGGATGCCCCTGTGGTGGTCACCACCAACGTGCAGTTTTTCGAATCCCTTTTCAGCAACAAGCCTTCCCGTTGCCGCAAACTTCACAACATCGCCAAAAGCGTCATCGTGCTCGATGAGGCCCAGGCGATTCCCACCGAGTATCTGGAACCCTGCCTGGCGGCGCTGCGCGAACTTGTAGAGCACTACGGTTGTACGGTGGTGCTCTGTACTGCTACTCAACCTGCTCTGGACGACAAAAGCGGCCTGCGCATGGCACTGTCGAGCGTAACCGAAATTGTCGAAGATCCTTCCCAGCTCTATCGCGAGCTCTCGCGGACGAAGGTCGAATTCATCGGCAAGCTTTCGGACGATTCACTTGCGGAGCGGCTGCGGGCGGAATCCCGGGTGCTCTGCATTCTTCCCACCAAGCCTCAGACCAGGGCCGTGTTCGAGAAGCTCCGGGGAGTCGAGGGCGTTTTTCATCTGTCGACCAATATGTATCCGGAACACCGGAGGCAGGTGCTGGACGAGATTCGTATCTGTCTGAAAGAAGAAAAGCCCTGTCGGGTAATCTCAACCTCTCTGGTCGAAGCCGGGGTCGATCTCGACTTTCCCGTTGTCTATCGAGCCATGGCGGGACTGGATTCCATCGCCCAGGCGGCCGGCCGATGCAACCGCGAGGGGAAGATGGAGAGGGGGAAAGTTTTCGTTTTCGACACCGAAAAACTCCCGTCCATGCCCTGGCTCAAGCGCTGTATGTCCCGTGCCGCCGAAACGCTGAGGACTCTGCCTGATGCTGATCCCCTTGGGCTTGAGGCGATGAGAAGATATTTCGAGCTGCTTTACGACGTGCAGGAACTGGACAAGAAACAGATCATGGCGCGCTTGAACGTTTTAACCAGAGACCTGTATTTCCCTTTCAGCGACATCGCCGGCGACTTCCGATTCATTGAGGATGAAAGCATCGGGATCATTATCCCGGACGGTCCGGAAGCGGAAAAGCTGGTTCAGGAATTACGGTATACGGAATTCCCCCGGGCAACTCTCAGAAAGCTGCAGCAATATACCGTTGGGGTGCGGACGAGGGAATTTGTCGCCCTCGCCGATGCGGGAGCGCTGGAGATGGTTCGAGGGGAATTTCCGGTTTTGCGCAATATGGCCGCCTATCAGAAGGATGTGGGTCTGTGTGTGACGGAAGGGGAAGTTTGGGATCCCAAGGTGCTGATTCAATGAAATAAAAGGCAAGTGCAGGCCGCCCCCCTTGGCGGCGGCCCACAATCTCATATCAAAGGAGGAAGCCTATGGCGTATGGCATCAAGCTGCGGGTGTGGGGGGATTATGCCTGCTTCACCCGTCCGGAAATGAAGGTCGAGCGCGTCTCCTATGACGTGATGACCCCTTCGGCGGCGCGGGGGATTCTGGAGGCGATTCACTGGAAGCCCGCCATCCGCTGGGTGATCGACAAGATCCACGTTTTGCGTCCCATCAAGTTTGACAACGTTCGCCGCAACGAGGTCAGTTCCAAGATTCCCAAGCCGAATCCCGCCACCGCCATGCGCGACAAAAAGCCGCTCTACTTTCTGGTCGATGACGGCGGCAACCGCCAGCAGCGGGCCTCGACCCTTCTGCGCGATGTCGAATATGTCATCGAAGCCCACTTTGAAATGACCGACAATTTTGGCGTCGAAGACAACGAGGGGAAGCATTTGGATATCTTCCGGAGGCGGGCAAGAAAGGGGCAGTTTTTTCATCAGCCCTCTCTTGGGTGCCGCGAATTTCCGGCATCCTTCGAACTGATCGAGGACGAGGTCCCTGAATCCTGTTACGCCGGGCAGTCCAAGGACCTGGGCTACATGCTGCTCGATATCGACTTTGCCAGCGACATGACCCCGCTGTTTTTCCGGGCCACCATGGAGAACGGCATCATTTCGCCGCCCTCGCCCCTGGCTCCGGAGGTGCGCGCATGATTCTGCATGCTCTTAACGGCTACTATGAACGGATGCTGGAAACCCCCGACTCCGGGATGCCTTCTTTCGGAACCAGTATCGAGAACATTTCTTTTGCTCTGGTGCTTGCCGAGGATGGCACTTTGCGAAGTGTGGAGGATCTGCGGGAGACGGATGGCAAAAAATTGCGGCCCCGGAGGATGCCGGTGCCGGCGGCGGTGACAAGGACATCGGGAGTTAAAGCCAATTTTCTCTGGGATAAGGCTTCCTATATTTTCGGCGCGGATGGCGACGGACCTTCCGAGCAGAATCGTCAACGCTTCAATGCCTTCAGTGATTTGCTGCAAACGGTTGGACAGGATCTTGAAGATTCCGGTTTTGCGGCCATCTGCCGATTTCTGGAAAACTGGGAGTGTGAACAAGCTGAAGAGATCATTTCTTGTTTTCAGCCCTGGGAGGATATCTGTAACGCCAATCTGGTCTTTCGTTTGGATGGCACCCGCGGGTTTATTCATGACCGCCTGCTGGTGCAGCGAGAATGGCTCAAATTCAGTCAGAGCAACACCGATACGTCTCTCGTTCAATGCCTGATTACGGGGGAAAAGGATGCCCCTTTGGCCCGTGTTCATACCCCGATCAAAGGCGTTCGAGGCGGGCAGACCTCTGGCGGATACATTGTGTCTTTCAATGCGTCGGCGTTCGTTTCCTACAATCAGGATAAAGCCTCCGTGGCGGAGACCTCTGCCTTCGCCTACACCACCGGCCTGAATTCCTTGCTGTCCAGCAGCAGTCGTCAGAAAATCATCATTGGGGATGCGACTTACACATTCTGGGCCGCCTGCAACAACCCCGTGGAAGCCATCTTTGCCGACCTGTTCGATCCGCCTGCTGAAGAAAATTCGGAAAAAGCGTCTACCTTCCGGGACGATCAGCAAACCACCGGTCAGATCCGGGATCTGCTCAAGGCGCTTCGGGACGGGCGGAAAGCGACCGACTTTCTTCCCGGCCTGGATGAGGACGTGCAATTTTTCATTCTCGGGCTGGCGCCTAATGCCGCGCGGCTGTCGATCCGCTTTTGGGAGGCAAACAGTTTGGGAACCTTGCTTGAGCGCGTCGGAAAGCACTATGAGCAAATGAACATCGTTCGGCAATACGACAGTGAGCCGGAATTCCCGCCTCTCTGGCGACTGCTCTCCCAGACCGCCAGCCTCGGCAAGACGGAGAACATCTCGCCCGTCCTTGCCGGAGGAATGGCTCGCGCGGTGCTAACCGGCGCACTCTATCCGCAGAATCTGTTGCCCGTTGTGCTGGACCGGATCCGTGCCGAGCACAACGTCACCTATTTTCGCGCCGCTCTGCTCAAAGCCTTTTTGCAGCGCAACAAACGAATGGAGGTTTCCGTGTCTCTCGATCTTAATCGGACCGATCGGCCCTATCTGCTGGGGCGGCTTTTCGCCGTGCTGGAAAAAGCACAGGAAGAGGCTATCCCCGGGGCCAATTCCACCATCAAGGATCGTTATCTGGCATCGGCGGCAGCCACGCCCAGCCAAGTATTCCACATGCTGCTGAAAAACTCGGCCAACCACATTGCCAAACTGAAAAAAGATCCGGAAAAGAAGGGGCGTGCTTTTCATTACGACGTGATGACCCAGGAGATTATCTCCGGATTGTCCGATTACCCGAAAACGATGAAGGCCGAAGAACAGGGGCTTTTCATGATCGGTTACTACCACCAGCGCAAAGATTTTTACACGAAAAAAACCCAGGAGGCCTAACCATGACCGCAATCGCAAATCGCTATGAATTCGCTCTGTTGTTCGATGTTCAAAACGGCAACCCCAATGGCGATCCCGATGCCGGCAATATGCCTCGCTTCGATCCCGAAACCGGTCATGGGCTGGTAACGGATGTTTGCCTGAAACGCAAGATCCGCAACCATGTGGCCCTCGCCAAAGAGGGTGCGGAGGGGTTCAAAATCTATATCCAGGAAAAGGCCGTTCTGAACCAGACCCATGAAGTTGCGTATACAGAGTGCAAGTTAAAACCCGAAACAAAAAAACTGCCGAAGAAGGTCGAGGACGCAAAGAGAGTCACCGACTGGATGTGCACGAATTTTTTTGATATTCGCAGCTTCGGTGCGGTCATGACTACCGAGGTCAATTGCGGCCAGGTACGCGGCCCGGTGCAATTGGCTTTCGCCAAGAGTGTAGAGCCGATTGTATCCCAGGAAGTCAGCATCACCCGCATGGCGGTAACCAACGAAAAAGACCTGGAAAAAGAGCGGACCATGGGACGCAAGCATATCGTCCCTTACGGTCTGTATGTCGCGCAAGGGTTTATTTCCGCGCCGCTGGCGGAGAAAACAGGATTCAGTGAGGGCGATCTGGAGCTGCTCTGGAATGCGCTGATCAACATGTTTGAACATGATCGCTCTGCCGCCAGAGGGATGATGAGCAGCCAGAAGCTGTTCGTCTTCAAACACCAGGACAAACTCGGCAATGCCCCTGCCCACAAGCTCTTCGACCTGATCGACATCCGGCGCAAGGAGGGCTCCGAAGGTCCGGCGCGTTCCTTCAAGGACTACACGGTGACAATCGACAATCCCCCGGCAGGGGTCGAAATCATCGAAAAGCTGTAGAAAACCAGCCTCCATGGTGTCAATCCGACTTATTTCGGCTGGTGACGCCATGGAGGTCTGAAGGAGCGCAATGAGTCGAGGGGAAGGGGAGATGAACAGTACCAACGAAAAGAAGCTGGCGAAACGTGCCACGGATCTGGGCAACAGTGCAGATCCAAAAGCCTTTCCGGCATTGGCGGAACTGGTCACTTCCGAGTCTCCCCTGGTGCGGCGGCTCGCAGCTTCTGCCATTGGCAAATTGGCCGGCATCATCTCTGCCGGCCCCGCAGTAGAGGCGCTCCATCCATTGCTGCGGGACGAACATCCGCAGGTGCGGCAATATTCGGCCAAGGCGCTGGGGGCATTCGGCGCCGATGCGAAAGCGGCCCTGCCGGATCTCCGCGACCTTTACAGCAATCCTGTAGAGCGCGACTATGTGAAGCGGAGTGTGCTGGCGGCAGGTAAACTGATCCGGTCGGCCGTCGATATCGCGGAGAGACAGGTCATCCACTACTGTCAACGCTGCGGGGTGAAGCTCGAGTCGGATGAATATGTCCGCAGTCAAAAAGCCTTTCAGCGCTCCTTTTGCAACTATTGTTTCGACGAAGTGTTCCTGGAGCGACGCAACTTCGAAACCAAGGTGCAGTTGCAGAAAGAAATCCGGGCCAGGGACGGAACCTGGGTGCAGTCGGAGGGCGAACGGCTGATCTGCGATACCCTGGAGTCGGAGAAGATCCGTTACCGCTATGACGAGCGCTTCCGTATTCTGGATGGCTACGCCATTAGGCCGGATTTTTACCTGCCGGAGTTCGACGTCTATATCGAGTATTGGGGGATGGACACCGCCGATTACAAGATCGGAATGCTCAAAAAGCAGAAACTCTACCAGCAGCAGGGCAAGCGGCTCATTTCCCTTTACCCAGACGATAAGCCGCGCATGCGTGAAATTCTGCTTGAAAAACTCGGTAAATACAGATGACTTGTTGACGGGCCAGTCCAACGGATCATTCCATGTACGCCGAATCCGACTACATCATGCTTTCCGCCCTTCAGCACTACCTCTATTGCCCGCGCCAGTGCGCATTGATCCATATAGAGCAGGTTTGGGCGGAAAACAGATTCACTGCCGAGGGACGAGTGCTGCATGAGCGGCCGGACAGCGGGAAGGTGCACCATCAGGGGAGCGTCCGTAGCGTGCGGACCCTGCCGATTCGCTCGCAAAGGCTGGGCGTGAGCGGCCAGGCCGACGTCGTGGAGTTTCACGGTGAAGGGACGGTTTTTCCCGTCGAGTACAAGCGGGGCAAGCCCAAAAAGGATCGCTGCGACGAGGTGCAGCTTTGCGCCCAGGCACTCTGTCTTGAGGAGATGCTGGATGTCGAAGTCAGGGAAGGCGCTCTTTTTTATGGACAGAAACGGCGCCGTCATTCTGTCCTATTCGATTCCGGTCTCAGGAAACTGACGGAAACAACCATCAACCGGGTTCACGATTTGCTCTGCGGCGGCGTGACGCCCAAGGCGGTCTATTCCAAAAAATGCGACCAATGTTCACTTGTAGCAGCCTGCCTGCCGAAAAGCTGTACGGCCAGCCGGTCGGTCAGAAAATATCTGGCGGGAATGCTGAGGGGGGCCGATGAGAAAGATGCTCAACACGCTCTATGTGACGACCCAGGGAGCGTACTTGAATAAAGAGGGGGAGACGGTTGTCGTCAATATCGAGCGTGAAACGAAACTGCGCCTGCCGATTCATACCCTGAGTTCCATCGTCTGCTTCGGCCAGGTCACCTGCAGCCCGTTTCTTCTCGGCCATTGTGCTGAAAACAATGTGTCGGTCAGCTTCATGACCGGCTATGGAAGGTTTCTGGCCCGGGTGCAGGGCCCGGCCGCCGGAAACGTCCTGCTTCGCCGGGAACAATATCGGCAGGCGGATAATCTGGAGGCCTCGGCCCGGCTGGCGCGGATGTTCGTCCTCGGCAAGGTCTCCAACAGCCGCACCGTACTGAGCCGAGCCATGCGCGACCATGGCGCGAAAATCCCGTCGAACGGCATGGAAAAGGCAATCGGACAGTTTTCGAAAGTCGCCCGCAAGCTGTTGTATGAAAAGGATCTGGATAACATTCGCGGCATCGAGGGGAGGGCGGCCAACGAGTATTTCGCCCTGTTCAACGATCTGATCGTCTCGCAAAAGGAGGATTTCGTTTTCACCGGACGCAATCGCAGGCCGCCGCTGGACCGGGTGAATTGTCTGCTCTCCTTTCTCTACTCGTTGATTTATCACGATGCGCGCTCAGCCCTCGAAACCGTCGGGCTCGATCCGGCCGTCGGCTTCCTGCATCGCGATCGCCCTGGCCGCCTGAGCCTGGCTCTCGACCTGATGGAAGAGTTCCGCCCCATGTTGGGTGATCGCCTGGCATTGTCACTGATAAATCTCGGCCAAGTCCGGAAAAAAGGCTTCAATGTCACCGAGTCAGGAGCAGTGATCATGGATGACGATACTCGAAAGGTGGTGCTGACGGAATACCAGAAGCGGAAGCAGGTCGAGATTGAGCATCCCTTTCTCAAGGAGAAATTGCCGTTGGGGATGTTGCTTCTCGCCCAGGCCCAATTGCTCAGTCGCTATCTGCGAGGCGACCTGGACGAGTATCCGCCCTTCATCTGGAGGTGATTCATGATGGTGTTGGTAAGCTACGACGTGGCCACATCGGATACCGCCGGTCCCAGACGCTTGCGCAAGGTCGCGAAAATCTGCACAAACCACGGCCAGCGGGTGCAGTTTTCCGTATTCGAATGTCTGGTCGATCCAGCCCAATGGGTGGCCATGCGGCAGCAACTGGTAAAGACGATCGATGAAACCCAGGACAGTTTGAGATTCTATTTTCTTGGTGCCAATTGGAAGAATAGGGTTGAGCACGTCGGTGCAAAGAAGACTATTGACCAGGAGGGGCCATTGATCCTCTAGCGAACCTCAAGCTATGCAGAAAAACCCGGGAGGTTCGCGGAATGGATACTTGAGGGTTTTAAGGGGATTTTTTCTTTTGTTCAGTCGGAAGCGGCAAGTAGTTTGATCTCTTTTTGAAAGGTTCGCGTAAAAAAGGGAAAAAGGTTTTACTTGATCGAGGTTTAAAGCAGGACAGTCGCCCCCCGTGCGGGGGCGTGGATTGAAACGCCGTTGGTGCGCCAGCTATTCCCCAGAATCCCGTCGCCCCCCGTGCGGGGGCGTGGATTGAAACAAGAAAGCAGTTTGGCCTCAAGCTCGGAAAGTTGTCGCCCCCCG